>NZ_JBSVXS010000097.1:0-20493 GCF_054070155.1 Pseudomonas sp. SDT291_1_S447 | reverse complement strand
CAGTGACGCGGAGCGTCACGGGCTGCATTCCCACGCGGAGCGTGGGAACGATCAGGGGTAGGGGGGATGCGTTAGCAGGCTTGTGGGGTTTCGCCGCGCGCCAGGCGTGCATTGATGTCGTCGATGACTTCCGGCAGCTCGGCGATGGTGTCGATCAGGTAGTGCGGACGTGAAGGCGCGAACATCTTGCCGATCCGCGCACGTTCTTCCGCCAGTCGATCCGACGGCAACGCCTTGTATTGCTCATAGCTCAGGCCCAGTGCGTTGCCGGAACAGGTCAACGCCACCGTCCACATGCCGGCGGCGCGCCCTTCGAGAATCCCCGGCCAGGTGTCATCGACCTTGACGCATGCCGCCACGTCATTGATGCCCAGAGCAATCACGTTGGCCAAGGCCTGCGCCGGATAGGGTCGGCCATTCGGCACTTCATCAGTGGCCACGACATGATCGGCGACATAGCCATTTTCCCGCGCCAGTTCGACGACCTTGGCCATCACCACCGCCGGATAACCCGAGCAGGAGCCGATTTTCAGACCCTTGTCGCGCAACGTCGCAATCGCCTCAAGCGCACCCGGGATCAGCGCCGAATGCAGGGCGATTTTTTCGATCTGCAGCGGCATGAAACGTTCGTAGATTGCCGTCACATCGTCATCGCTCGGCACGCGGTCGAATGCTGCACGATAACGCTCGGCAATCTGCGGCAGGTTGCACAGGGTGCGGATGTGATCCCACTTGCCCATGCCCATCGGCCCGCGCGCTTCTTCAAGCGACACCGCGACGCCAAACTCGGCAAAGGCTTCGACGAAGATTTGCGTTGGCGCAAACGAGCCGAAATCGACAACGGTGCCGGCCCAGTCAAGGATCGCGGCTTGCAGGTGAGTCGGTTGTTGGTACTGCATGGTCAATCTCCGTTTTCAGGTAAGCGTGGGCCGTCCCTCGGCAATGAGGTAGGCGGCCAGGGGTCAGTGCTGATCAGGTCAGCGGTAGATTCGCATCAAACAGTTCGGCAATCACTGGCCGGTTGCGGCGGATGCCGAGGCAGCACAGGTGGTATTCGATAAAGAACGGGTGGTCGATAAAGGTGATCGGCGTGGTGCCGGGTGTTTCGGCGTACTCGACCGCCGAGACAAACCCGATGCCGATGCCCTTGACGATCGCGTGAACGATGGCTTCGCGGCTGTTGAGTTGCATGACGCAGTTGAGCTCGATATCGAGGCGCTTGCAGCTTTCTTCCACCAGTTGCCGGGTCCGCGCACTTTGCTCGCGCATCACCCATTTTTCGCGGCTGATTTCGCTGATGTGAACCTGCGACTGACCGGCCCAGGGATGGTCATCGCGGACCACGGCGATGATCGGATAACGGTGGTACAGCCGCGTGTGGAAGCGCTCATCGAATTCCGACAAAGCCAGAATCGCCACGTCGATATCAAAGTTGAACAACCGCGCCAGGGTGTCCTTTTCCGAAGAAAACGAGGTTTCCAGTTCGATATCCGGGTGGCGCTGCATCAGCTCGTAGGTCAGGTTCATCGCAATCGGCGGCGACACTGCGCCGAGGCGCAACATGCCGGTCTTGCGCTGCTTGAAGCTCTGCAACAGTTGCACGGCTTCATCCTCCTGACCGAACAGACCCTGAGTGATCGCATAGAGCTTGTGCCCGGCGGCGCTCATTTCGATGTAGCGGCCACGGCGATGGAACAGCTCTACCGAGAAGGTGTTCTCCAGTGCGTTGACCTGCTCGCTGACGGTCGGCTGACCGACGCTGAGGTACTCCGCTGCGAGAGTGAAACTGCCGGTTTTGGCCACCGCATGAAACGAACGCAACCACTTGTGATACTGGTACATGCAAGCCCCGTCAGCGTCGAATGAACAATGCCACTGCCGCACTGCACAGGCAGGCGCTGGTGACCACTATGAAGATCAGAGACGTATTTGCCGTGGTGTCAAGCAGACGCCCGATCAGTGGCTCGGCCAATCCGGCGAACAGGTACGAGGAAAAGTTCATGATCCCGGTCGCCGTACCGGCGCGTTTGGCCCCGACCAGATCCGGGCACAGCGCCCAGAAACTCGAGGCCGGGCCGTAGACGAAGAACCCGCAAAGGAACAACGCGACCAGACCGATGACACTGTGTGGCGGCAGGCTCCACATCCACAAACTGGTGGCGGCGCCGAGCAACATGTAGAGCATGATCGCCAGATAGCGCTTGGAGCCGAACAGTTTGTCCGACACCCAGCCGTTGCTCAATGCGCCAACCGCCATGCCGACGGGGAGGGCGACGGTGATCCATTTCGGATCGATCATGCCGTCACCGCTTTTCCAGTCCGCGCCGAGAAAGTGCACCGGTACCCAGACGATCAAGCCGTAGCGCGCCGCGTTCTGAAAGCCCAATGACAGCGCGGCGATCAGCAGCCGGGGATTTTTCAGCACGGCCTTATAGCGTTGAGCCGAGGACTCGACTTCGCCATGTGCGGCTTCCTGATGTTTGTCGTCAGCGTTGGCCACGCCAGTATCACCTACCGGTTCGAAGCCTAGATCCTGCGGGCGTTCGCGGGCAACCAGATAGAAAATGATCCCGCCGGCGAGCATCAGCAGCACCGGCAAACGGAAGATCCAGCGCCATTCCAGTTGCAGCACTTCGAGCACGACGATGGAGGTGACGTACGACAGAATCGACGCGCAACCGGCGGCGAAAGTGTAGAAACCATAGACCTTGCCGCGCTCGCCCGCCGCCCACCAATTCGCAATCAACCGACCGCCCGGCGCCCAGCCCAAGGCCTGAAAGTAGCCGTTGACGCCCCACGGCAGGATCAGACTGGTGAAACCGCCGGCAAAACTGGTCACCCAGTTCGCCGCGCAGGACAGCACTGCGCCGAGGGTCATGATGCGCCGGCCACCGAACTTGTCGGCGAGGTTGCCGTTGATCGCCTGACCAATCGCGTAGGCCCACAGCATTGCAGCAGACGCCCAGCCGAGGGTTTCCTTGCTCAAACCGAACTCGGCCTGAATCCCCGGAATGGCAAAACCGAAGGTCTGCCGACCGGTGTAGAAAAACAGGTAACAGAACATCGCCGCCAGCAGCATGCGCCACTGCGCGACCCGGAACGAGGCAGAACGGACGGCGAGACCAGGCATTGTTTCGGCACGATTCATGATCTTTTCCTTATTGTTGTGGGTTCCCGCCGTTTGTCGTCGGCGGGTGCACTCTTTTTTGGTGCGGCAGGAAATCACCGCGGCGTTGTACGCCGCCGGCTGTGCTTGGGTCGTTCAGGTTGCGGGCGAGGTCAGGCGGCTTGTGAACCGATGAAGTTCTTGCCGCGCGCGCCCTGCATCGCGAGGTGGATGATGTCTTCGGCGTCCTTGGCCGAGACGCCGTAATCGGCAAACTCGGTCTTTACCCCGAGGCTGTGCAGGAATTCGCGCAATTGCTGTTGCGCAGTGAGCAGATCTTCGCCGAATACCCGTTGCAGGACGCGGTCACGTGTTGCGTCATGACCCCAAGCCAAGCCGAGCACCAACGGCAGGGTGAAAGAGCAGGCGATGCCGTGGGGCAAGCCGTGGCGCAAGGTCATCTCATAGGAAATCGAATGCGCCAGCGCGGTTTTGGTGTTGGAAAAAGCCAGCCCGGCCTTGAGTGCGGCGAGTGCCATGCGCGTGCGCAACTCTTGGCTCGACAGGTCTTTTTGCAGACGCGGCAGGCATTCGAGAATGTCTTCGATCGCAGAAATGGCGAAAGTGTCGGAGACCGGGTTGGCGTTGACGTTCCAGATTGCCTCCAGCGCATGGGACAGCGCATCGAGACCGGTGGAAACGGTGACACTGGCCGGTACGGTGAGCATCAGTTGCGGGTCGATGATCGCCACGCGCGGCCAGGTGCAGTCCAGGTGCAGCGAGTATTTCTTCTGGCTGGCGCTGTCCCAGATCGTCGCCCACGGCGTGACTTCGCTGCCGGTGCCGGCGGTGGTCGGCGCGGCGATCAACTGTTTGCAGCGTGCCGGGGTGAACGGTTTGCCGGCCGCCAGCAGCGCCAACAGTTCATCGAAATGCCCGGATTCGGTGCCGACGATCAACGCTTTGGCGGTGTCGATGGCGCTGCCGCCACCCACGGCGAGTACCACGTCACAGTCGCCGGCGTGCTGCCAGAAATGCTCGTAAGTGCTGCGCAGATGGCCGACGTCGGGGTTGGGCTGGACGTCTTCGACAATGTAGATCAGACGTTCGCCGAGCAAGCGTTGCAAACGGTCCACCAAGCCCAGCCCTCGGGCTTCAGGGAAGGTTACGAGGGCGACGCGCTGTTGCTCGGTGATGGCGGCGAGGTCTTGCAGGCTGCCCCAGCCGAAGCGGATATCGACGGGGTTCTGAAAACGGGCAGTCATGGTGGATCCTTCTTGTTGTTGTCGTGTGGCCACATACTCGATGGCGGCCGACAACGGCACAAATCGATAAATCGCAGGTTTGAATCGGCTCAGCCGATAGCAGCTTTGCGCTAGTGCGCCGAACCGCTCTGGATCGCCGCGCGCAGGCGGCTGGAGATGGCGTCGGCGACGATCACCATGAAAGTGATGACGATGATGCAGGTCGCGGTTTCCTGGTATTTGAACAGCTTGAGACTGCTCACCAGTTCGAAACCCAAACCGCCGGCGCCGACCATTCCCAGCACCGTGGCCGAGCGCAAGTTAACTTCGAAGCGGTACAGAATCACCGCAATCCACGCGGTGATGACCTGCGGCAAAACGCCAAACACGATCACCTGCAACGGTCGAGCACCGGTGGCTTGCAGCGCTTCAATCGGCCCTTGATCGATCTCTTCGATGCTCTCGGCGAAGAACTTGCCGAGCATGCCCAAGCCATGCAGCGCCAGCGCCAATACACCGGGGAAGGGGCCGAGGCCGACGGCTGAAACGAAAATCAGCGCGAGGATCAGTTCGTTGATGCTGCGCGTGAAATTCAGCGCCTGACGGGTGATGTGAAACACCCAGCGATTGCGGCTCAGATTGCGCGCGGCGAGAAACGACAGCGGAATCGCCAGCAACACGCCGAGCAGGGTGCCCCAAATGGCGATCTGCAAAGTCTCCACCGCTGGCGCGACCAGACGCGGCAGGATGCTCAGATCCGGCGGAAAGGTGCGCGAAAGAAAGTCACCAATCTGCGGCAACCCCGCTGCCAGTTCACCGAGGCTGAGTTGCGCACCTTGCGCGCTCCAGTTCAGCGTCCACAGCACGATCAGGACGATGCCGGCGGTGGTCAGCCAACTGCGCGGGCCACGGGGCCGGTCGCCGACCCACTGATAGTTTTGCGATGACATGTTCAGACCCTCGAGGCAGTGCGGTAGGACGGGGTGGGCGTGGGCACGTCAGCAGAGGATTGCGCCGATTGCCCCGGATAGATTCGCGCCAGATCGGCGTCGGTCATGCTCGACGCGTTGCCATCGAACACCAGACTGCCGTTGGCCAAGCCGACCACGCGGTCCCCGAACTCGCGGGCGTATTCGACCTGATGCAGATTGCACAGCACGGTGATGCCCAGCTCGCGGGTGGCATCGCGCAGGTATTGCAACACCAGCCGTGCGGTTTTCGGGTCGAGGCTGGCGATCGGTTCATCGGCCAGAATCACCTGCGGCCGTTGCGACAGGGCGCGGGCAATGCCGACGCGCTGCTTCTGCCCGCCAGACAATGAATCGGTACGCTCACCGGCCTTGTGCGCCAGCTCGACGCGCTCCAGGCATTGCCTCGCCAGCGCCACATCGTCACGGCGAAACAGCTGCAGAATCGAGGCGAGGGTGCCGACGGAACCGAGGCGACCGGTCAGCACGTTCTTCAACACGCTCAGGCGCGGTACGACGTTGTGGTGCTGAAAAATCATCGCGACTTCACGGCGCAGAACGCTGGTGTCGGGGCAGGCGAGGGCATCGATACCGGCCACATTCAGTGTGCCGCTGTCGGCCTGTGCCAGACGATTGATGCAACGCAGCAAGGTCGATTTACCGGCGCCTGACTGACCGAGCACGACGACGAATTCGCCCGCAGCGACTTCCAGGTCGATGCCGCGCAATACCGGGTTGCTGCCGTAGTGTTTGGTCAGTTGGCGGATGCTGATCATTTCATGCTCTGCAAATCGAGATCGAGCACCTTGGCGGTTTCGCGCACCACGTCGTAAGAGGCGTCGGTGGTCGGCTGGAAACCATTGAGCACGCCCTGATCGCCCCACGGCACGTCCTTGATCGAAGCCAGCGCGTCGGCGACCTTCTTCTTCAATTCCGGATCGAGCGCCTTGCGCCAGACCATCGGCGATTCGGGGATCGGCTTGGAACTCCAGACGATTTCGAAGTCATCCTGCTTCACCACACCTTTGGCCACGGCGCTGGCGAAGATGCGGTCAGCCACGGCTGCCGCGTCAACTTTCTTGTTCTCCACCGCGAGGATGCTGGCGTCGTGGGAACCGGAGAAAATCACCCGTTTGAACAAACTGTCCGGGGCGAAACCGGCCTGTTCCAGGCCTGCTTTCGGGAACAGATGACCGGACGCGGAACTCGGATCGACGAACGCGAACGTATGGCCCTTGAGGTCGGCCAGCGTATGAATGCCGCTGTCCTTGCGCGCCAGAATCACGCTTTTGTACGCGCTCTGGCCGGTCTTCTTGGTCACCGCCACCGAGAACGCTTCGACATCCGCCACCGAGGTCGCCAGCACGTAGGAGAACGGCCCGAGGTAGGCGACGTCGAGTTTGCCCGAGCGCAGCGCTTCGATGATGCCGTTGTAGTCGGTGGCCACAAACGGCACCACCGGCATGCCGATTTTGGCTTGCAGATCGTCGAGCACTTGTTTGCTCGATTCGATCATCGCTTGGGAATCTTCGGAGGGGATCAGGCCAATGGTCAGTTTGTCCTTGGCCCAGACCTGGCTGGCACTCAGGGCAAGTACGGCAAGGCTGGCGGCACGCAGAAACTGTTTGATTGTTTTCATGGCATTCCACGGTGTGGTTGGGAGTTGCCACAGGCTAGGTCTGTCACGTGACAGTCATTCAATCAATTCAATATGCGAAACCGCAGCTAACTATTGATGGAGTCTATGGATGTCGAGCGCCAAATTGCGTGCCTTTCTCGCCGTCGCCCGTCACGGCAGTTTCAGTGCCGGCGCGCGGGCGTCGGGATTGAGCCAACCGACCCTGACCACTCAGGTGCAGGCCTTGGAACGTCAGCACAATGTTGAGCTTTTCCACCGGCGTGGGCGGCGGATCGAGTTGTCGGATGTGGGTCGGCAACTGCTGCCTATCGCTCAGCGCATCGCCCTGCTGGAACTGGAAGCGCATAACCTGCTGCGTGATTCCGGACGGCTCGACAGCGGCCAGCTCAAGGTCGGTGCGGTGGGGCCGTTTCATGTGATCGAAATGGTCGACAGTTACCTGCAACAGCATCCGAATATCGACGTGTCGATCCGCGTGGGTAACTCTGCGCAGGTGTTGTCGGATTTGGAAAACTATGTGACCGATATCGCGGTGTTGGCCGGGCGTCAGGATGATCCGGCATTGTGTTCGGTGCGTTATGCGCGGCACGCGATCATCCTCTTTGCCCACCATGAACATCCGCTGGCCAATCGCGGCAGCGTGCGCCTGGAGGAGTTGGAAGGGCAGCGCCTGCTGCAACGTGAGCCCGGTTCGACCACACGGCTGGTGCTGGAGCAGGCACTGAATGCGGCGCAGGTAAAACCGCGCATTGCCATGGAAATCGGCAGTCGTGAGGCGTTGCGTGAAGCGGTGGTGCGCGGGTTGGGGCTGGGTGTGGTGTCGGAAGCGGAGTTCATTGCCGATCCGAAAATCCGCACGATCAGAATCGAAGGCGAAGAGCTGTTTACGGAAACGTATTTGTATTGTCTGGCTGAGCGCCGTTCGAGTCGGCTCATTTCGTCGTTCTTTGATGCGGCGATTGGCTGAAGATTTGCAATCTTCGGCGAGGCTTGGCTAATATACGTTCCATATACACATCGTATCGGATTCATATATGGGCATCGTAAAGATTTCAGAGGACATGCACGAGAACCTGCGTATCTCCAGCAACGCTCTCAGCCGCTCGATCAACGCGCAAGCCGAGCACTGGATGCGTATCGGCATGCTCGCCGAACTGCACCCCAACCTCGACCACAGCGCCATTTGCCGCTTGCTGATCCGCGCCGAACAGAACGGCGGGCTGGATCTGCAACAACTGACTCAGGAAGCCGTCAGCGCATGAGAAACCAGATCAAGATCAACACCCCGGCCGACATCGCGCAATCGCGTGCTGCCGGCAAACTCGCCGCTGAAGTGCTGGCGATGCTGGTGCCGCACGTCAAGGCGGGCGTCACCACTGATCAGCTCGATCAACTGTGTAATGACTACATCGTCAACGTGCAGAAAGCGGTGCCGGCCAACGTCGGTTATCACGGATTTCCGAAAACCGTCTGCGCCTCGGTCAACGATGTGGTGTGTCATGGCATCCCGTCGGGCACACCGTTGAAGGATGGCGATATCGTCAATCTCGATATCGCGGTGATCAAGGACGGCTGGTTCGGCGACACCAGCCGCATGTACGTGGTCGGTGAGGCGACGCCTGAGGCGCAGCATCTGATCAAGACCACTTATGACGCCATGTGCGCGGGTATTCGCGTGGTGAAACCGGGCGCCACCTTGGGCGACATCGGCCACGCGATCCAGAGCCTGGCGGAGAAGGAAGGCTTCAGCGTAGTGCGCGAGTATTGCGGGCACGGGATCGGCAAGGTCTATCACGATGAGCCGCAGATTCTGCATTACGGCTTTCCCAATCAGGGCATGAAGCTTAAGGCCGGGATGATTTTTACCGTGGAACCGATGCTCAATGCCGGCAAGCGTCACGTGAAGAACATGCCGGACGGCTGGACGGTGCTGACCAAGGATGGTTCGTTGTCGGCGCAGTGGGAGCATATGGTCGCGGTGACCGAAACCGGCTTCGAAATCCTCACCGCCTGGCCGGACGAAATCGAAGGCTATTCCCCGATCACCTAAACACCACAAAACCCCTGTAGGAGCTGTCGAGTGAAACGAGGCTGCGATCTGTTGATCTTGTTTTTAACAGCGAGATCAACAGATCGCAGCCTGCGGCAGCTCCTACAAGTTATGTGGTGTGTGCAGGGACGCTTTGCAGCCAATCAAGCACCTCATCCCACAACGGCTGTGCGCTTTCGCGGAAGTAACCCATGTGCCCGTACGGTTTGCTGCCCAGTGGCGGCTGCAGATCCAGCAATGTCAGCGGTGCATTCACCATGGCTTTGACAAACGCATCGCGCGAACGCGGCGGCGCCCACGGATCATCGACCGACGTGGCGAAAACGCATGGCGTTGTGACCTCGGCGTAGAGCGCATGCAGATGTCTCATCTCGGGGTCGTCGAAGTAGTAGTGGGGGAATTTGCACCAGCGTTTCCAGTCGTTGTAAACGCCCAGCGGCAAATCATCGCCCATGCCCAGCATGCTCCAGGCCATGTAGCCTTTGCGGGCGACAATCACCGGCAGCACAAACGTCCACATCAGACGGATTTTCCAGGCCTCGGCTCTGGACATCCAGCCGCTCCATCCCGCACCACTGCCCAAGGTGTAGCAAGCCGTCAGGGCGTGGTGATTGGGCAACAGACCAATCGCGTGACCACCAAACGAATGGCCGACCCAATACAACGGCAACGCTTCCTGGCTTAGCAGATCCACTGCCGCCGCCAGATCCTGATAAGCCCAATCCAGATAAGACATCTCAAAGCCTTTGAGGGAAGCCGGTTTCGACTCACCGATGCCCCGGTAATCGAGGGTCAGCACGTGAAAGCCCTGGCGCGCCGCGTGCTCGGCAAAACGCCGATAAAAGCGCTGTTGCACCCCGGTGGCGCCGGCCATGATCAGGTTGCCTTTGACCGCGCCCGCCGCGCTGTAGCGCTTGGCTGACAATGGATAACCATCGCGGGCAATGAGGGCGATGTCCTGTCTCTGGATCGATTCGGCAAAGGCTGCGGCCATGGTGTTCATGAAATTGTTCCGAGTGAGTTGAGCAAAGCCTTCAGCGACCTTTGAACTGCGGTTCGCGCTTCTGCATCATCGCCATGACGCCCTCGCGGACATCCTCGGTTTTGATCAGGGCCAGCAGTTGTTCATCAAGCTTCGACAATGCCGCATCGTCTCCCTGATCCTGCGCCAGAAACGCCGATTGCAGCGTCGCCTGAATCGCCAGAGGCGCAGCCTTGGCAATGCGTTCGGCGTATTCGATGGCGCGTGCCAGAGTCTGACCGGGCTCGACTACTTCGGTCAGCAGGCGCATGTGCAGGGCGGCAGTGGCATCGAACTCTTCCCCCGTGAGCATGTAGCGCATGGCGGCGGTCCAGCCCGCTGCGCGGGTGAAGCGCACGGTGGAACCGCCGGCGGGTGAGATCCCGCGCAACACTTCCAGATGAGCGAAACGGGCATTGGTGGCGGCAATGCTGATGTCGGCGTTGAGCATCAATTCGATGCCCGCCGTCCAGCAAATGCCTTCAATGGCAACCACCACCGGTTTACGCCTGCGCGGTTTGGAAACGCCCCATGGGTCGATGCCTTCTTCAGGATACTTGAAGGCGCCTGACACCAGTTTTGGCGTCAGTTCCATCAAGTCCAGACCCGCAGTGAAGTGCTCGCCATGGGCGAACAGCACGGCGCAGCGCAGTTCGTCATTGCGCTCATACTCGCCGATGGCCAATGCCAGGTCCGTCAGCATTGCACTGTCGAATGCGTTGCGTTTGCCGGCGCGATCCAGACCGATCAAAAACAACTGACCGCGTTGTTCGCGGGTGACTCGGCCGGGGCCACTGTTGGCTTCGTTCATCTCTGCTCTCCCTGATTTTTGTCGGCGGCCAGTTACTGACCATCCGTTCGGTAAATAGAAACTAAACGAACAGTTGGTAACCGTCAAATTGAGAAGGGCAGGCTTATGTCATAGAATCACCGCCAGTTATCCGGATCAGGAAATACTCGTGCGACCGTTGAAAATCCCCCGTGAAGAGCTGCTTCTGCGGTGCGCCAATACCTTCAAGCGCCTTGGCTATCATGGCACCACCATGGACGTGCTTGCGTCCGCTTGCGGCTTTACCAAGGCTTCGTTCTATCACCACTATCCGAACAAGGAGGCCTTGCTGCGTGACGTGCTCGACTGGACGCATCAGGTCATCAACCAGACTTTGTTTGCCGTGGCCTTCGACGAAAAACTCACGCCACAAGAACGCCTGAGCAAAATGGGCCGCAAGGCTGCGCGGCTGTTTCAGGATGACTCGATTGGTTGCCTGATGGGCGTGGTGGCGGTCGATGCGGCGTACGGTAAAAGTGAATTGCTGGAGCCGATTCGCGGCTTTTTCGATGCATGGGCCAAGGCGTTTGCGCATTTGCTGGAAGGTCAGGTCGATGAGGGACAAGCCTTGCTGACCGCTCGACAATGGGTGGCGGATTACGAGGGGGCGATTCTGCTGGCGCGGGTCTATGGTGACGCGGCTTACATTGATGCGGTGACGCGTCGGGCGCTGGAACATTTGAGTGCCTGTCAGGCACCGACATAAGGCTTACCCGCTGGGTGTTGTGTCCTCGACAGTTGTCAGTCACGACACACACTGATTTCTTATCCAATCAGGGAGCAACACGATGAGTGCAATCACCCCGGCCGTGATGGCCGATCTCGCGCCCGACGGCGTGCTGCATGCCGCCATCAACTTCGGTAACCCGGTGCTGGCGCAGCGCAGAGCAGATGGTGCGCCGCAAGGTGTTTCGGTGGCTTTGGCGATCGCGCTGGCTGCCGAGCTGGGTGTCGAATTGGAGATGCGCACCTTTGATGCGGCGGGCAAGGTTTTCGCGGCGCTGGAGGAGGGCGTGTGGAACCTGGCATTCCTCGCCATCGAGCCGGTACGTGAGGCGCAGATTGCGTTCAGCGAGCCGTACGTGATCATCGAGGGGACTTATCTGGTCGAGGTGCAGTCGGCGTATCGCCAGGTCGAGGACCTCGATCAGCCAGGATTGCGACTGGCCGTTGGCAAAGGCGCAGCCTACGACCTGTTCCTCAGTCGCACGCTGCAGCACGCACAATTGGAGCGTGCCGAAACCTCGGCGGGTGCCGTTGACCTGTTTATCGAGCAACACCTGGATGCCGCCGCCGGTGTCCGTCAGCCATTGCAGAAAGTCGCGGATGCCGACGCGCGTTACCGCGTGCTGGACGGTGCATTCACGGCGATTCGCCAGGCCATGGCGGTGCCCCGTGGGCGAGAGGCAGGCGCGGCGTACGTGCGGGCGTTTGTCGAGCGCAAGAAGGCCGAGGGGTTTGTCGCTGCAGCGCTGGCCGAGAGTGGACAGGGCGATGTGACGGTGGCGCCTTGAGACCAAAAAAAGAGCCACCGCAGCCCGACGCCGGGGTGGCCCTGAGGGGGACATTCTTGAAATGACGGCAGACCCTGTGGGAGCGAGCTTGCTCGCGAATGCGGTGTGTCATTCAACATTGCTGGTGACTGACACGGCCCCTTCGCGAGCAAGCTCGCTCCCACATTCGGAATGCAGCTCCTACAGGGGATTTCAGTGAGAACCGGCGGCTTTGTTGAGGTCGCTGTCGGTCCATTCGGTGTAGACGCAGGCATCAGCGGTGGCCCAGCGTACTTGCACTGGGTCGCCAGCCTTGAGCGGCATGCCGGCGGCTGACAATGCTTTCACCGTCATTGAGGTTCCGCCGGAGGTGACCACACTGCACGTCTGGCTCTCACCGAGAAACAACACTTCCACCACCTTCGCTGAAACCTCATTCCACCCCGACGGCAGCGGTTCGCTGCTCGCCTGCGCCACGCTCAACGCCAGTGCCTTTTCCGGCCGCACCATCAGCAACACATCCTGATCGGTGTGCAACCCCGCGGTCAGTCGAATCGACAATGACTGTCCTTCAAACGAAGCCGCCGCATTGCCCTGCGCCTTGAGCTTGAGGAAGTTCGAATTGCCCAGGAACGACGCCACAAACGCATTCGGCGGATTCTGATAAAGGTCATAACCGCTGCCCAATCCCACAATCTTGCCGTGACTGAAAATCGCAATGCGCTGCGACAAGCGCATGGCTTCTTCCTGATCGTGGGTCACGTAAACAATGGTGATGCCCAGACGACGATGCAGTTGGCGCAATTCATCCTGCAAATCCTCGCGCAGCTTTTTATCCAGCGCACCGAGCGGTTCATCCATCAGCAGGATGCGTGGTTCGTAAACCAGCGCCCGGGCGATGGCGACACGCTGTTGCTGGCCGCCAGACAGTTGCGAAGGGCGGCGATGCGCGAACTGTTCCAACTGCACCAGTTTCAGCATTGCATCGACACGCTTGTCGCGCTCGGCGGCGGCCAGTTTGCGAATCGCCAAAGGAAACGCGATGTTGTCGCGCACCGACAGATGCGGGAACAGCGAATAGCGCTGGAACACCATGCCGATGTCACGCTTGTGCGGCGGTACATTCACCAGCGACTGACCGTTGACGAGGATCTCGCCGCTGCTCGGCGTTTCAAACCCGGCGAGCATCGACAGCGTGGTGCTTTTGCCCGAGCCGCTGGAACCGAGGAAGGTGAGGAATTCTCCGTCCTTGATGTCCAGCGAGATGTTGTCGACGGCGGCAAAGTCGCCGTAGTGCTTGTTCAGGTTGCGCAGGCTGACCAGGGGTTTGTCATTCTGCTGGGAGGCGTCTTTGATCACGGCACTCATGTCGTACTCCTGGCGCTCAGGCGCTGATTTCGTTGCGCCGGCGCAGCGCGGCGGCGATGACCATGACCAAAACAGACAAGCCGATCAGCAACGTCGAAGCGACGGCGATCACTGGCGTCAGGTCCTGGCGCAAGGTGGTCCACATTTTCACGGGAAGGGTTTGCAGGGTCGGGCTGGCCATCATCACGCTGAGCACCACTTCGTCCCACGAAACGAGGAAGGCGAAGAGGGCGCCGGCGACCATGCCCGGGCGAATCGCCGGGAACGTCACCTTGAACACCGCTTGCAGGCGTGAGGCGCCGCAGATCACCGCCGCGTCTTCAATCGACTGATCGAACAGCTTCAGCGAGTTGATGATCGAGATGATGGTAAACGGCAGCGCGACGATCACATGGCTGACGACGAAAGCGAACATCGTCCCGGTGTAACCGAGCTTGAGGAACAGCGCGTATACCGCCACGGCA
Source organism: Pseudomonas sp. SDT291_1_S447 (assembly GCF_054070155.1). Lineage (NCBI taxonomy): Bacteria > Pseudomonadati > Pseudomonadota > Gammaproteobacteria > Pseudomonadales > Pseudomonadaceae > Pseudomonas > Pseudomonas sp. SDT291_1_S447. Next base: position 6,311 of record NZ_JBSVXS010000097.1, on the reverse strand, counting down.
ATGATCACCAGCGGCACGATCATCGGCAGGGTGAACAGACCGTAGAGCATTTCCCGGCCGGGAAAACGCCCGCGCACCAGCGCAAACGCAGTCGGCAAACCAAGGGCCACGGCGCAGATGGTGGTCAGCACGGCAACCTTGAGGCTGGCCGCAGCGGCGTTCATCCAGTCGGGGTTGGAAAAGAACTGGCCGTACCATTTCAGCGTCCAGCCCGGTGGCGGGAACACCAGCCACTGTGACGAACCGAACGACAAAAGCACGATGAACACGATCGGCAACAGCAGGAACAGACCGATCAGCCCGGTGGTTGCATACAAGCCGAAGCGCATGCGCCGGCTCATCGCATTGGGAGTCAGGAGCATGTCGGCTTACCTCGCGTTACTGGCGCCAACCGGGGATTCCGGTTGAAGCTTCAGGTAGAAGTAGAACAGCACCAGAGTGATCGCGATCAGCAACGCGGCGCCGGCACTGGCCAGGCCCCAGTTGAGGAACGATTGCACCTGCTGAATGATGAACTCCGGCAGCATCATGTTCTGCGCCCCGCCGAGCAGCGCCGGGGTGACGTAGTAACCGAGCGACATGACGAACACCATCAAGCCACCGGAGGCCAGACCCGGCCGGCACAGCGGCAGGAACACCCGGAAGAAGTTGCTCCACGGACTGGCACCGCAGATCGAGCCGGCTTGCAGGATCATCGGGTCGATGGCCTGCATGGTCGCCTGCAACGGCAGCACGATGAACGGGATCATGATGTAGCTCATGCCGATCACCACACCGGTGAGGTTGTGCACCATTTCCAGTGGTTGATCGATGATGCCCATCGCTATCAGAGCCTTGTTGATCACGCCCGAGGCTTGCAGCAACACCAGCCACGAATAGGTGCGGGCGAGCAGGCTGGTCCACATCGACAGCAGCACGATGTTGAGAATCCAGCGCCCCCAGCCACGCGGCACCAGGGTGATCGCCCAGGCCAGCGGAAAGCCCAGCAGCAGGCTGAACAGTGTCACCAGCCCGGCCACCGAAAAGGTGTTGAGCAGCACTCGGGCGTACGCCGAGTTGGCGAACAGTTGTTCATAATTGCCAAGGCCTGGCGTCGGTTCGAGCACGCCGCGCAACAGCAGGCCAATCAACGGCGCGAGGAAAAACAGGCCGATGAACAGCAGCGCCGGGGCGAGGTTGCCGGCGCCGCGCCAGCGTTGTCTGAGGGACGGGGCTTGCTGCATCGCAACCGCCTGTGTTCCGTGGGCCGAGCCGGCAGCGCCGTTGGCGCTCCCGGTGGCAGTGGAGGGACGGGACGCGGTGGCCGCCATTTTCATTTGACCAGCCATTCGTTCCACCGTGTCGCGATGGCCTGGCCGTTTTTGGCCCAGTACGCGAAATCAAGAGTGATCTGATCCTTAGCGTAGGCAGTCGGCAGGTTGGGGGCCAGCGTCGAATCCAGACGCTCCACACTGTCGAGGTTGACCGGGGCGTAGGCGGTCAGGTTGGAGAAGTCAGCCTGGCCTTTGGCGCTGCTGGCAGCAGCGAGGAGCTTCATCGCCGCGTCCTTGTTTTTCGAGCCTTTTGGAATCACCAGAATGTCGGCCATGACCAGGTTCTGTTTCCAGCTCACACCGACCGGTGCGCCGTCTTCTTGCAGGGCGTGAATGCGCCCGTTCCAGAACTGGCCCATGCTCGCTTCGCCGGACGCCAGCAGTTGCTGCGACTGCGCGCCGCCGCCCCACCAGACGATGTCTTTCTTGATGGTGTCGAGTTTCTTGAAGGCGCGATCCAGATCCAGCGGGTAGAGCTTGTCAGCCGCTACGCCGTCGGCCAGCAGCGCCAGTTCGAGCACGCCGGGGCTTGGCCATTTGTACAGGGCGCGTTTGCCGGGGTAAGTCTTGGTGTCGAACAGGGCGCTCCAGTCCTGCGGCTTGTTGGCGCCGAGTTTGCCCTCGTTGTAACCGAGGACGAAGGAGAAGAAGAACGAGCCGACGCCGTGATCGCTGACGAAACGCGGGTCGATCTTGTCGCGCTGAATCACTTTGAAATCGAGGGGTTCGAGCAGGCCTTCAGCGGCGGCGCGCAGGGCGAAATCGGCTTCGACATCGACTACGTCCCACTGCACATTGCCGCTCTCGACCATGGCTTTGAGTTTGCCGTAGTCGGTGGGGCCATCCTGCACGACGGTGATGCCGCTGGCCTTGCTGAACGGATCGGCCCAGGCCTGTTTCTGCGCATCCTGGGTGCTTCCGCCCCAGCTGACGAAGTTCACGCTGTCGGCCGCCATTGCAGCCTGGCCGGTGACGCTGAGCAGTCCCGCAAAAAAGATCGCGGTTGCAGCTTTGTTCAACACCATGTTCACGCCCTCATTGTTGTGTTTTTGAGCGGGCTTGCGTTGTTGCCCGCCTATCGGGAGCAGTAGATGGACGTTCGTTGAAGCGTCCGGTCTATGGAATATCATATTATGGTATTCCAAACTTTGTGCAAGCACTTTGCCTTACCGGTTATCTGTTGATTATGGTTTTTTGGATGTGTTCGGCATGAGATGCAGGGCGCACTTCAGATCCAGCCCCTCACCCCAGCCCTCTCCCAATGGGAGAGGGGGAAAGGGAGCCGATCGTTGTGCTGTTCAAAAAACGAGCTCGATTTGGAATCGGAAAGGGAGCCGGTTCTCCATGCAGTTCAAACCTGAGTTCGACTCGGAATCTCAGGTCGGCGTATAGCGGGCAAACACCTCGGTCGGCTCCCTCTCCCTCCGGGAGAGGGCTGGGGTGAGGGCAGCTTTATTCAGTGAACGGAATACTCTCGACCACCTCCAGGTCATACCCGGTCAGGCCAGCGTATTTCAGAGGAGGGCCCAGGTGACGTAGCTTGCCCACCCCCAGATTCTGCAGAATCTGCGCCCCAGTCCCCACCTCCGAATAAATCCGCGACTGCGAGCGGCTGAACTGCCGTGGTGGCTGAGTCAGTTGCGGCACCCGCTCCAGCAACGCCTGCGACGACTCATGATTGGCCAATACCACAACAACCCCATGTCCCTCAGCCGCAACCCGTTGCAGTGCCGCCCACAGCGTCCAGTTGGTCGGCCCGCTATATTCCGCGCCGACCAGATCACGCAGCGGATCGATCACATGCACGCGCACCAGCGTCGGCTCTTCACGGCGCAAATCGCCCATGACCATCGCCATGTGCACGCCGCCCTCGATGCGATCCTCAAAGGTGATCAAACGGAACGTGCCATGCACCGTCGGCAGCTCGCGTTCACCAATCCGTTCGATGGTGTGTTCGGTGCTCAGGCGATAGTGGATCAGGTCGGCGATGGTGCCGATCTTGATCCCATGTTTGCGCGCAAACACTTCCAGATCCGGGCGACGGGCCATGGTGCCGTCGTCGTTCATCACCTCGACAATCACCGAGGCCGGGGTGAAACCGGCCAATCGAGCCAGATCACAACCCGCTTCGGTATGCCCGGCGCGGGTCAGCACGCCACCTTCCTTGGCGCGCAGCGGGAAGATATGACCCGGCTGCACCAGGTCTTCAGCGCGGGCATTCGGAGCCACGGCGGCGGCAACGGTGCAGGCGCGATCAGCCGCCGAGATGCCGGTGGTCACGCCAACCGCCGCTTCGATCGACACGGTAAACGCGGTGCTGAACACGCTGCCATTGGCCGGCACCATTTGCTCCAGGCCCAGACGCTGGCAGTGGTCGTCGGTGAGCGTCAGGCAAATCAGCCCGCGCGCTTCACGGGCCATGAAGCTGATCGCTTCGGGCGTGCAACGGTCGGCGGCCAGCAGCAGGTCGCCTTCGTTTTCGCGGTCTTCGTCATCGACCAGCAAAACCATTTTGCCGAGGCGATAATCTTCGATGATTTCTTCAATGCTGTTGAAGGCCATGCTGGACTCTCAGGGTTCGTTGGAAATATATTGGTATACCATAATACAAAATCAACAAAGAGGTCACTATGAAGGCGTACTGGATTGCTCATGTGGATATAGCCGATGCCGATCACTACAGCCAATACACCCAGCGCGCGCCGGCAGCCTTCGCCGCGTTTGGCGCGAAGTTTCTGGCAAGAGGCGGGCGCAGCGAGGCGATGGAAGGGCGCGAGACGCCGCAACGCAGCGTAGTGATCGAGTTTGAGAGCTACGAAAAAGCCGTGGCGTGCTACCACTCGGCGGCGTATCAGGAGGCGAAAAGTTACCGCGAAGAATGGGCGAAGGCGGAGATCATCATCGTCGAAGGCATCACCCCAGTTTAAGACTCACCGTGAAGCCCCTGTAGGAGCTGCCGAAGGCTGCGATCTTTTGATTGATCGTTCCCACGCTCCGCGTGGGAATGCAGCCCGGGACGCTCCGCGTCCCTTTTAGAGCCGAACGCGGAGCGTCCGAGGAGGCGTTCCCACGCGGAGCATGGGAACGATCAATGTGATCAGCGGATGAAGTGGATCTTGCCGCTGTCGTCATTGCCCATATAGATCCCATAAACCCCGGCCAGGCGCTCTTCGATATAGCGCTCAAGAATCTGCCGGATCGCCGGGTAATAAATCTGCTCCCACGGAATGTCTTCAGGCGCGAAGAACTTGTAATCCATGGTCTCCGGTCCGTACTGCCCGGTAATCTCCAGCGCGATCGCGCGGAAGATGATGTACACCTCGCTGATCTTCGGCACGCTGAAAATCGAGTACGGCGAGACGATTTCCGCGCGCACGCCGCTTTCTTCCCAGACTTCACGGATGGCCGCTTGCTCGGTGGTCTCGCCGCTTTCCATGAACCCTGCGGGCAGCGTCCAGGTGCCCGGGCGCGGTGGAATCGCCCGTTGGCACAACAGGTATTTGCCGTCCTGCTCGATGATGCAGCCGGCGATGATCTTCGGATTGACGTAGTGGATGTAGCCGCAGCCACGGCACATCAGGCGCTCGTGCGTATCGCCCGCCGGTATCTGCTGACCGAGGTCAGGGCCACCGCATTTCGGGCAATAGCTCGGGCTGAACATATCAGTGACCTATACGGGGTTCTTTCAGCGCGATGGGCAGGGTCATGGCCGGGGTTGCGCCGGTCTCTTCCTGCTTGCGCTTGAGATAGTCGAGCGCTACCGCAGCGGCAGCGCGAACGTGATCGACACAGGCCTGATGCGCCACCAGCGGATCACCGCTCTTGATCGCTTCGACCATTTTTTCCATTTCCTGATTACTCGCGCCGCGACGGTTCTCTTGGGAAACCGAGGTCGCGCGCAGGTAGCTGATGCGCGCCTGCAACTGACGCAACTGAGTCGCCGCAACATGGTTGCCCGAGCCTTCGAGCAGCACGTCGTAGAAGCCCTGCACCGAGTCGATCACTTGCTGCAATTCGCCGTCCTTCAACGCCTTGCGGTTTTCATCGAGGGCCTTTTCCAGGGCTTTGATGTCCTTGGCCTTGGCGCGCAGGGTGAACAGCTGAACGATCAAACCTTCGAGCACGCAGCGCAATTCGTAGATATCGACGGCGTCGGCGAGGGTGATGATCGCCACGCGCGGGCCTTTGGCATCGGCGAATTCCACCAGACCTTCGGATTCCAGATGACGCAAGGCTTCACGCACCGACGTACGGCTTACACCGAGGCGATCACACAGATCGCGCTCGACCAGACGATCACCGGGCATGAGCTGGAAATTCATGATCGCGCTACGCAGTTTATCCAGCACGATTTCGCGCAGGGTAACGGGGTTGCGATTGACCTTGAAGCTGTCGTCGAGGGGCTGGCGTTTCATGGGGTCCGCTCTTTCGGTTGGCTGTCCATGCCAGACGGGCATCTAAACAGCCGAGGGGTTAACTGGGGCTTCGGCGTCGGCTTCGGCAAAGGCTTCACGGGCCAGCCGGAAACTGTCCACGGCTGCCGGAACGCCGCAATAGATGCCGACCTGAAGCAGAATTTCGCGTATTTGCTCACGACTCAGGCCGTTACGCAAGGCGCCACGCACATGCAGCTTGAGTTCGTGCGGACGGTTGAGCGCCGAGATCATCGCCAGGTTGATCATGCTGCGCTCCTTGAGCGACAAGCCTTCACGCCCCCAGACATGGCCCCAGCAGTATTCGGTGACCATTTCCTGCAGGGGGCGGGTGAAGTCGTCGGCGTTCTCGATTGAGCGCTGCACGTAGGCTTCGCCCAATACCTGAGTGCGGATCTTCAGGCCTTTTTCATACTTTTCGTTACTCATCATTCCTCCTGTGACCACAGATCCCTTGTAGGAGTGAGCCTGCTCGCGATAGCGGACTGACATTCAACATGGATGTCGACTGATCCACCGCCATCGCGAGCAGGCTCACTCCTACAGGGTTTTGTGTGAATCCGTC
>NZ_JBSVXS010000096.1:0-21149 GCF_054070155.1 Pseudomonas sp. SDT291_1_S447 | reverse complement strand
AAATACATAAATGTTGACTGACACACCGCTATCGCGAGCAGGCTCACTCCTACAAGGGTTGTGTATCAGGCGATGACTTTCGGCAATTGCCAGCCGAAATGCACCGACAGCAAACGCAACAGCAAACACGCCGCCCCCGCCAGCAACGCCGCCGCTACCGGGGAAACGCCCAGCCTGCGCGCAACGATCAACACCGCCGCGCCAACAAACGCCGAACTCGCATACAAATCCGCCTGCAACACCACCGGCACCCGCGCCAGCACAATGTCGCGAATCACCCCGCCGCCAACCCCCGTGATCGTGCCCATCAGCATCGCCACAAACGGCGTGATCCCGAAATTCAACGCCTTCTGCGCACCCGCCACGGCAAACAACGCCAACCCCGCCGCGTCCAGCACGATCAGCGTCGAACCGGACCAACCCATCACTTGCTCATGGAAGACAAACGCCAGCCCACCCATGAAAAACGCCAGCGCCGGGTAGCGCCAATCAGCCACAGCATTGGGTGGCGTTGCACCGATCAGCAGATCACGGGTGACCCCGCCGCCGAGGGCGACGATAAACGCAATCACCATCACCCCGAGCAAGTCGAGCTGACTGCGCATCGCCGCAATGGCGCCTTCCACGGCAAACACCGCAGTACCGGCCAGGTCGGCCACCAATACAATCCGCTCAACCCGGGACTTACGCCCCGCCGGCGCTACTGCGTGACGCAACGGGTGGTGGTGATGTGTCGAGTGACCTGCCCGTCGACGTACATGTCACCGGCGACTTCAGTGTTTTCGAGAACCTGACACGTGCGCTCCGGCGGTGGCGGTGGCGTCACTGGCGGAGGGGGTGGAGGACTCGCGCAACCAGCCAACAACACAGCAAAAAAAGCCAACGGCAACACGCGTTTCCCAGGATGGTTCATAGGACGACCCGCGATGAATGGAAGAGCAACTTCCGCGACCCAACCGACCACGGAAGACCTGACCACTCATTCTTTATAGCCGAGTGCCTTGCAAGCGCCAGTAAAGCCGCCGTGCGTGGTGATTTTGACTGTCGATTTTGCGTTGAGATTTTGGGCGGGTTGGCAGACTCAGACCCGCTTTGCCAGTCAGACCTCCATCGCCAGCAGGCCAGCTCCCACAATGGTATTGAGTGCATCCAGCAAAGGATTAGCCGGTTGTAAGGCCGCCATCGCTGGCAAGCCAGCTCCCACAGGGGTTGGTGCCTGGCAGAGATTGGTCGGCTGTCAGGCCGCCATCGCGAGCAGGCTCACTCCTACAGTGGGACTGAGTACACCTGCAAAAAACAGGTCGGCTGCCAGGCCGCCTTCGCGAGCAGGCTCGCTCCCACAGAAGAGCAACAGCAGATAGCGATCGCCTTTGCCCTTCACCACTCAACAGGATGAGCGTTAGCTCGGCTGCAGCTCTTGATCTTGCCGTGCTGGCCCCTTCGGCAGGCTGAGTGGAGGGATTGATCCGGGGGTGGGAGCGCAGCGACCGTTTGGCGAAGCCAAACACAGCGAGAGGAGGTGCAGCGAAGCAAACCGTAGGCGCTGCCCCCGGATCGATCCCGGAACGAAGGAACCCCGAGCTTTAGCGAGTGGGCCGAACGCCGGGGCCCAGCCTTTTGGTTACTTTTTGGCGTTTGAAAAAGTGACCCGCTGTAAGAGCGGAACCGCCAGCCGCAGCCCCCCGAAGCAACGGATATACACCCAAAACCCCAAGAGCCTGGTCGGCCCAAAGGCCGCCAAGCCCACCCCCAAAAAAGCCCCTAAACCAAATCCGGATCCCGAAAAGAACGCAAAGAATTGCTCTCCAACTCATACCGCAATTCTTCAATCAAAGCCTCGACCGACTCAGGCGTACGCAACGCATCAAGCTTCAACCCACTGATCACCAAATCCACCTGACCCGATACCGGGTGATAAAGCTTCACTGTCAGCGAATGATCACCATCCACCAGACACTCACACGCCAGCGGCGAAAAACTGCGCTCAAGCTGCGCGCGCAACTGCGCAAGATTCATCATTGCGGTTGTTCCTTTAGCTACTTCGAAGGGACGCGACCACAAACCCAAAAGGCTTGCACCGCACCCCACAAGACTAAGAACAGCCGCCGCCCGCCAACACCTCAAATTGCACCAGACCCACTAGTGCATTTGCACCCTATCGCTGACCCTTGATGCTCGAATCCCCGGCAAACAACCCACGCTCCCGCGCCCAGACAATCGCCTCGCTGCGACTGTGCACATCCAGCTTGGAATACACCGTCGCCACATGATTACGCACGGTGTTCGGCGCCAGCTTCAGCCGCGCCGCGATCTCCTTGTCCGCCAGCCCTTCGCAGATCAACCCGAGCACATCACGCTCGCGCGCCGTCAGATCGGTGAACGACACGCTGGGCAGTTGCGGCGAGTTGACCTTCTTCACATTCGCCAGCTTCTCGATCAACGTACGGCTGAACCAAGAAGCATCTTTCATCACCTCCTCAATCGCCGCCACCAGCTCCAGCTCAGTGCGTTTGCGCTCGGTGATGTCCATCAGCACCAGCAAATAACAGGACGTGTCTTGAATATTCACGGTGTCAGCCGAGAGCGCACATTCGAGCAGGTCCGCATCCTTCTTGCGCACCCGCACATCCACCCGATCGACCCGACCGTTTTTCTCAAGCGCGGCCAACAACCGCGTACGTGCGCCGCTGTCATCGATGAAATCCAGTTGCGTCACGGTTTTGCCGAGCACGTCTTCGCTGTCGTAGGCCAGCGTTTCGAGAAAGGCCTGATTAACGTCGATCACCTGCTGTTCGTCGGCACTGCAGATCAGGATCGGCACCGGCGTCAGGCGAAACGCCTTGGCAAAACGCTCCTCACTCTGACGCAACGCCACTTCCGCCTTGTGCCGCAGCTCCATGTCGACGAAGGAAAACAGCATGCAATCCTCATCGTTGAGCGTCAGCGGCTGGCCGGCGACGATCACTTGCTTGCTGCCGCCATCGGGCAGGCGCAATTCGGCCTGCATCTGCGGAATGGTCGCGACGTCGCGCAGACGCTGGATCGCCAGATCTTTTTTTTCGGCCTGCTCGAAGATGTCGATTTCATAAGCCGAGGTACCGATCACCTGCTCACGCGTATAGCCGGTCATCTCGAGAAATCCGGGATTGACCTTGATGTACCGCAAATCGCTGAGGCGACAGATCACCGCCGGCGCAGGATTGGCGTTGAAGGTCTTTTCGAAGCGCTGCTCGGCGTTGGCCCAGTCAGTGACGTCACTCATGATCAACACCAACGACTCGGGCTGCCCCTCGCGATCCGTGAGAATCATGCTGCGCACGCTGTGCACCCAAATGCGCTCCGGGTCGTCGGCCGGTGACACTTCAATCAGCACGTCATTGAAACTCTCACAGCGCGCCACCCGGCTGATCGGATAGTTTTCGGCGGTGATCGAGTGATTGTTGCGATAGCGCAGGTGGAACTTCTTGGCGTACTCGTCGGCATTGTGGCCCAGATCGGTGATCCGTTTGACACCGTGCATGGCCAGCGCGGCTTCGTTGGCCCAGAGAATGCTCTGATCCAGCTCCAGCAAAATCACCCCGTCGGACAGCCCGGCGATGATCTGCTGCAACTGGCGGCGGTTGGTTTCGGTGGTCAGGACTTCCTGGCTCATTGGATCTCCACAAGTGATACGCCCATGTGAAGAGTACGACCGCGGCCACCTCTGATCGTGCCGAGCATAAATGTTCGCAACTGCACAAATCCCTTTGTAGGCCTTCGCCTGCTCGCGATAGCGGTGTGTCAGTCAGCAGATCCGTTGAATGACACACCGCTATCGCGAGCAGGCTCACTCCTACAGGGATCGCGGTGCATTCGCGATTTCAAGCTTTGTCGTCTAACGTTAATACCTCATCGGATTGAGCCCCTGCCCGCAATATCGGGCTCTTGATCAAGGAGAGACTGATGACGTCGCGTCGCAACATCGAACAGACCTACCGCACCTGGTCCAGCCCGATTCTGCTGGAGCTGAAAAAGCGCGAACACCAAATGAAGCCGGTCGAGCGCCAGGCGCTGGAAAATGTTTTGGTGGAAAGAAGGTTGCTGGACATCGGCATTCCGGACGGCGTCGAACGCCGTCAAAACAGCGGTGACTGACATTTTGCTATCGCAAGCAGGTTCGCTCCCACAGGGTTTGCGGCCGATCACAAAGTGTGTTCACCCACAATCACTGTGGGAGAGAGCCTGCTCGCGAAGAGGCCAGTACAGACACCGTCATCGCTTGGGCCGCAATTGCCAACTTCGCTCCGGCGGCCCGATGAACTGGTCCATCGCCGGTTCTCAAACCAGCAATCCGGCATTCTTCAGTAGATCGAGCAAACCTTTCGGCACCAGCGGCGCCTGCTCGCTGAAGCTTGAGCTGGCATGCCAACGCACGGTGAACGGCGCGCCGTCGCTTTCATGTCCGTGAATCTGCGCATGGGCGTATACGCCCGCGTCGACAAACCTGGCGTCATACACCTGAACAATTTCGTGTCCCGGCTTGCCGTTGTAGACGAAGAGGCTTTCGAGTGTGCCGAGCAGGCGCACGTCAGTCATGGACAGGTCCAACTCCTCCTGCACTTCGTGCACTACTCCCCGACATCACCTTGCGCCCGAATCTCAGACCGGGGAAATCGTCGCGAGCAAGCCAATCAGAATGGTCAGTGCCAGAAAGCCACCCAGGAAAATCGCCATCTTGTTCATGTTGCTCTCCTCAATGCCGGGTTTGCGGTGCACTGAACGCTTCGGAATGAAGAACTGTCGAGAGTGACCGCACTGCCGGGGCATTTTGAGCGTTTGGCTGCACCGGTAACAGCGTCAGATAAGACGAAAAAATACAGATCAGATGCGCATCTGATCTGCACCGGCCATGGGCCGATATTCAGGTAAACGCACAATGGTTACCTTTCGCCGAGATTGATCTAGAGTCATTGCCGACGCCAGAAGACCAACAACATCGCGGAGTGAACATGACTGACCTGAACCTGCAAGCCAACGTCGCCGAATCCCTGAAGCAATGGCACGAAATGATCCGCACGGGAAATTTGAGCGCCCTGCCCCAATTGCTTGATACAAATGCCGTGTTCCGTTCGCCAATGGCGCATACGCCTTACCCCGGCGCGCCGGTGGTATCGATGATCCTGAACACAGTGTTCGACGTGTTTGAGGATTTCAAATATCACCGTGAACTGGCGACTGCTGACGGGTTGAATGTGATTCTGGAGTTCAGCGCCAAGGTCGGGACGAAAGAGCTGAAAGGCATCGACATGATTCGCTTTGACGAGAACGGCAAGATTGTCGAGTTTGAGGTGATGGTGCGGCCGCTGAGCGGATTGCAGGCGTTGGGCGAGGAAATGGGACGGCGCCTCGGCGCTTATCTGGCGTCTGCCAAAGCTATGTAGGAGCTGCCGCAGGCTGCGATCTGTTGATCTTGATCTTTCAAAAGCAAGATCAAGATCAACAGATCGCAGCCTCGTTTCACTCGACAGCTCCTACATAACTCTTTGCCACAAAAAAGCCCACTGACCGTCGCCGGTTCAGTGGGCTTTGTGTGTCAGGCGTCTGGTTACAGCGCCATGTCACGTGCAGCGTTTTCCTTCGGAGCTTCAGCTTTTTCAGCTGCAGGTGCGGCCGGAGCAGCCACCTGACCGATCACTGGAGGTGTCGGCAGTTCGAGGATCTTGGCGGTGTAAGCCCATTCTGCAGCCACTTTGGCTGGATCGCTGTTCAGCTGAGTGCCGTAGCTTGGAACGATCTGGTGCAGCTTGGACTGCCACTCAGGCGTTGCGACTTTGTCTTTGAAGACTTTTTGCAGCACGCTCAGCATGATCGGAGCAGCGGTCGACGCGCCTGGCGATGCGCCCAGCAGGCCGGCGATGGAGCCGTCTTGTGCAGCAACGATTTCGGTGCCCAGTTTCAGCACGCCGCCAGCGGCTTCATCACGCTTGATGATTTGCACGCGTTGGCCGGCTTGCCACAGGCGCCAGTCTTCGGCTTTGGCGTTCGGGAAGTATTCCTTCAGCGCGTTCAGACGGTCTTCATCCGACAGCATCAGTTGGCCAGCAAGGTACTCGACCAGCGGGTATTCCTTGATGCCGACCTTGGTCATAGGCCAGATGTTGTGGGTGGTGGTGCTGGTCAGCAGGTCCAGGTACGAACCTTCTTTCAGGAACTTGGTGCTGAAGGTCGCGAATGGGCCAAACAGGATAACGCGCTTACCGTCCAGAACACGGGTGTCCAGGTGCGGAACGGACATCGGTGGCGCGCCAACCGACGCTTTACCGTAGGCCTTGGCCAGGTGCTGTTCAGCGATGGCCGGGTTATCGGTCACCAGGAACGAGCCGCCTACCGGGAAGCCAGCGTATTCCTTGGCTTCAGGAATGCCCGACTTCTGCAGCAGGTGCAGTGCACCGCCGCCCGCGCCGATGAAGACGAACTTGGCGTCGGTTTCGGTTTTAGTGCCGTCTTTCAGGTTTTTGTAGCTGACGCGCCAAGTGCCGTCGGCATTCTTGGTGATGTCCTGCACTTCGCTCGACAGTTTCAGATCGAAGTTAGGCTTGGTCTGCAGGTACGTGGCGAACTGGCGGGTGATTTCGCCGAAGTTCATGTCGGTACCCAGCGGGCTCCAGGTGGCCGCGATTTTCTGGTTCGGGTCACGCCCTTCCATCATCAGCGGGACCCACTTCTTGATCACAGCCGGGTCTTCGGAGTACTGCATGCCGGCGAACAGCGGGCTCGCTTGCAGGGCTTCGTAGCGCTTTTTCAGGAACTTGATGTTGTCATCGCCCCACACGAAGCTCATGTGCGGAGTGGTGTTGATGAACGAGCGAGGGTTCTTCAGAACGCCTTGCTGAACCTGCCAGGCCCAGAACTGACGGGAGACCTGGAACGCTTCGTTGATCTCGACGGCTTTCGGGATCGTTACGTTGCCTTTGTCGTCTTCCGGGGTGTAGTTCAGCTCAGCGAGCGCCGAGTGACCGGTACCGGCGTTGTTCCAGCCGTTGGAGCTTTCCAGGGCGACGCCGTCGAGGCGCTCGACCATTTCCATCGACCAGCTTGGCTCCAGCTCATTGATCCACACACCCAAGGTGGTGCTCATGATGCCGCCGCCGATCAGCAGGACGTCGACTTTCTTTGCTTCGTCAGCATTGGCGGATGTCATCCCCATCGCCAAGGCCAGACCCAGCAGGGCTGTGTTCACTTTTTTAAACATCTGTTGCACCTATGATAAAACGCCTTCCGCCCGCCGCTGTTATCTGTATGCGATCCGCTTTGATGACGCTCAGGCTAGCGTCGCAGATTCCGGCATACTTCAATTTTGACGGGTGGGCACACAAGGCCGACATGCTGCATCGACCTCAGTTAATGTCCCTTCTGAACTGACTTCTTATCATTATTGGCTCAGCTACTTGAGCGACAGGGATTCCGTCGGCCCGCCCAGAGGCAAGCAAACTGAATAAGGTCAAACCAAGTTGGCGCGAAGAATATCACGTCAGGGCAAACCCGCGCGTCTGTTCCCGACTTGAGAGTCTTTTTCCGCTCAGGGACTTATCGGCCGCCAGTCGCCGAACATGACCCTCTGATGAGTGCGCCGACTCAAACCATCCAGCATTCAAGTGTAGTTGCCCAGCGATTGAGTGCTTTTCGGCAGTGCCTTACTCAGGAATTATCTGCTAGGTTGTACGACGACTGACAAACAAGTCGTCAACCCCATAACAACAAGGAAACAACCTCAATGACCAAGACCCGACTGCTGATCGGCTTTCTCTGTGCCTTCAACGGTTACGCCATGGCCGCATCGGCCCCGGCGGAAAAAGATGTCGCCCAAGCGGTGGACCATCTGACCCAGGCGATGCTGCACAAGGACATCGCCGAACTGAACGCGCTCACCGCGCCCAACCTGACTTACGGCCACTCCAGCGGCAAGATTCAGGACAAGAAGGAATTCATCGCCGATATCGAAACCGGCAAGAGCGCGTTCAAGACCCTGGAAATGCAAAACCAGACCATCACCCTGTCCGGCGATACCGCGCTGGTGCGCCACCACTTTTCCGCACAGGCGTTGAAGGGGACCGAGGTGGTGCCGACCGAGATCGAGAACTTTCAGATCTGGCAGAAGCAGGAGGGCAAGTGGTTGCTGGTGGGGCGGCAGGCGTTCAAGTTTTGAGGGGAGCTATCTAGCCTGAATGAATATTGACCGGGCTGGCCTCATCGCGGGCAAGCCCGCTCCCACAGGGTTCGATGTTGTAAATGCAATTGTGTTTACACCACCGCCCATTGTGGGAGCTGGCTTGCCAGCGATGAGGCCAATTCAGACACCACAAGTGCAATTGTTCCAATCGCTATCACAATCGAAACCGATCCACCGACTGCGCCAACTGCCCCGCCAGGCTCGACAACTCATCGGTGGTATTCGCCGTTTGCCCGATCACCCGGCTATTGCCCTCGGACATGCCGGCAATCATTTCCACCTGATGGGCAATCTCGTTACTGGCCTGGCTCTGCTCGCCAATCGTGCGGGTGATGTCGTTGACCAGTTGTGTCGTGCTCAACGTCGCCTCAAGTATCTCGCGAATAGCGCGCTCGACATCCGCCGTCACCGCCATGCCCTTGTCGACCTGCGCCACCCCAGCCTCCATGCTGCTGACCGCCTCGCGGGTACTGTGCTGAATGCGCGCGACCATCGCGGCGATTTCCTGGGTCGAGGCGCTGGTGCGTGCCGCCAGACTGCGCACTTCGTCAGCCACCACTGCAAACCCCCTGCCCTGTTCTCCGGCCCGGGCCGCTTCAATGGCAGCATTGAGCGCCAGCAGATTGGTCTGGTCGGCGATGCTCTTGATCACCTGAATGATGTTGAAAATGGCTTCGGATTCCTGATCCAGCGTGCGGATCACCTGGGCCGACTGTTGTGCTGATCGGGCGATATCGTCCATATCGCTGACCACTTGATGAATGACCCCACCGCCCTCCTTGGCCAGGGTTTCGGCTTGACTGGCCATGCTCAGGGCACGTTCGGCGTGGCGAGTGATTTCCTCGATGCTCGCGGTCATCTGGCTGGCGGCTGCGGCCATGGTGCCGGCAGCCACGCTTTGTTGCTGGCTGCTATCGGCGACCTGATGGCAGCCTTGGCTGAGTTGCTCGCTCATGCCACTGACGCCGTGCGCGTTGCGCCGCACCACGTCGATCATGTTGCGCAAATCGCGCTGCATGGTCGCCAGTGTGCGGATCAGGACACTGGCTTCATCCTTGCCGGACGGCTCGGTGATCGGTTCGCTGAGATTGCCGTGGGCGATGCTCTCGGCGATGCGACTGGCGGTTTTCAATGGTCCCATGATGCTCAGAATGACCCAGCGACCCTGTGCCAAAAGCAGCACAAGACTGGCGAGCAACACCACGCCGAGCGCGACGTTGGCATTGCTGATCGCCGCTTCAGTGCCTGCGCTGGTCTGCCGGGTATTGGACTCGATCAGTTCGCTCAAAGCGGCCATCTGCTCTTCAAGCTGACCAAACGCCGTGTTGAAGGTGCCCAGTTCCTGCTGAGCAGCATCAGGATTATCCAGCGCCAACCCGACGATCCGCTCACCGGTGTTGATGTAGGTATCGAGACTCGGCTTGATCTGCTCCAGCGCGGTGCGCAATGTCGGGTTGATCGGCAACTTGAGGTTGTCTTCAAGCACCTCGCGAAAATGCCCGGCATGTTCGTTGATCGAATCACGCACCTCGCCCGCCGTACTGGTGCTTTTGCCTAGCCCGACCAGCATCGCCGAGTAGACATCGGCACGCAGGGCGTCGTGCATCATGTCGGCTTCCATATGGTTGCGCAGCGCGCTCATGCTGACCGCGTTATCGCTGACCGCCGAGGCCATCCGCTGGTTGCCGACGTAACTGACGAGACTCACGATCAACGCCGTCAGCAGACTTGTCACAATCAGCAACACTAAACGCAGTTTGATCGACACCGGATTTTCCTCTCTCGTTACGCCCGTAAGCGCTTGTCAGCCTTCAGTTAAGCCTATTTGCACGGGTCTGCCGCGCCAGAGCGTGTCAGCAGGTGTCGGCATGCGGGCCAAAGGCAGCAAAACTTTCGGATTGCGCGGCAAGTCTCACTTTTCAACGCGCACGGCCAACGCTTTCATCGCCGGTTAATGCCGGCAGGCTATTGAGTCCGTCGTTCTGAATTCTCATGCAGCAAAAGGAAACGCTATGAAACGCGCATTGTGGTTGGGTTTGCTCGGCACGTTCGCCATCGGTACCGCACACGCGGCGACGGAAAAAGTCGCCATCAATCTGGTCAGCGCTGACGGCGCGCCGCAGGCGATCGGCTCGGTCACTATCAGTGAAACCGCCTATGGCCTGTTGTTCACGCCCGAACTGAAATCCTTGCCGGCCGGCGTGCATGGCTTCCACGTGCATGAAAACGGCAGCTGCGAGGCTGGCATGAAGGATGGCGTGAAAGGTGCTGCGCTGGCAGCTGGCGGTCATTTCGACCCGCAGAAAACCGGCAAACACCTCGGCCCTTACGCTGACGGCCATTTGGGTGACCTGCCGGCGGTCTACGTGACGGCTGACGGCGTCGCCAATTACCCGGTACTGGCGCCGCGCCTGAAAAAGATCTCCGAGGTGAAGGGCCACGCGCTGATGATTCACGCCGGCGGCGACAACCACGCCGACATGCCCAAACCGCTGGGCGGTGGCGGTGATCGCATGGCGTGCGGGGTGATCTGAACCCTCATGACATAAACCCGGGCAACCCGCCATGGCGTTGCCCGCGTCTGTCTCGCAATAACGCAGACTTTCCCGCTCCACGGAACTCCCGCCGCGTGCGCCCCTCTCACATTATGTAATCCTTCCCTTTTTGCTTCGCGCTTGTGGAGGAACACCGTCATGCGCAAGTTAGTGCTCATTTCTTCTTTACTCTTATGCCTGCCCGTGGGTTCCGCTCTGGCCAAAGTCGATGCCGGAGATGTCGCCACCTCGGCCGGTGTCTCCGCGTCGCTGTACTCGACCTTCAAGGATCACAAAATGGTGATTCCGGCCCGTGACGACTTGTCTGCATTTGTCGCCAGTGGCGGGGCCATTCGTGGGGTTTATCTTGAATCGGTACTGCAACAGGTGCGCCAGAACAACCCTGGCCTCAACGCCAGTGATGAAGACCTCGCCAATGCGATTCTGGTGCATTACGAAGGCCTGAATCAGTAGCCATCACGGACAAGGCAGCCGATGGATGGCCGCTGAAGGCGAATAGGCAAAACTGTCCGACGGCCTCTATGATGGAGGCCATGACGACTTCTGCGCCCTTGCGCTCCCCCTGCCCGCCCGGCGCCTGCATTTGCGGGCGCGATCCGTTGCTGGAGATGCCCGGCGCGGATTTGCGCATCCTCCGTCTGACTCGCGAAGAAGAAAAAATCTTGCTCGCGCGGCTGGAAAAACTCAAAGACCTCGCTGACCTCGAACACTTGCAGAAGCGCATGTACGAACAGTTGGGCATTCGTGTGGAAGTCGCCCCCGGTTTCAACGAAGTTCGCACCATGCGCGGCATTGCCATTCAGATCGACGAGTTACCGGGCCTGTGCCGCAAGACCCGCGCAGCGATTCCAGCCGCCATCCGCCGCGGACTGGAAAACCACCCGGAAATCGCCTTCGAACTGCTCAACGCCCACGACTTGCTACGCGACACCTGATCATTTTTTCAGACCGAGCCGTTTGCGCATCTCGGCCGTGATGCTCTGGCGGGTTTTCTTCATATCGGCCCATGGCTCGTCGCCAACCTCCGCCAGCCGCTCATGCACGTTGTGCACATTCCACTGATTGCCGCCCTTGATTTCGGCGACCTCTTCACGAAACAGCGGCACCGACACCGGCAGCCCTTCGCGGGTGCGCGCCGCATAGGCGCAAATGGTGGTGGCGCCCAGACCGTTGCGCAGGTAATCGATAAAGATCCGCCCGACGCGGTTTTTCGGCCCGGACACCGCCGAAAAGCGGTCCGGCAACAGCTTGGCGATATGACTGACGATGGCGTGGCTGAAATCCTTGACCTCGTCCCAGCCAAGTTTGCGGGTCAGCGGCACCACCAGGTGGATGCCCTTGCCGCCACTGGTTTTGAGAAACGCTTTGAGGCCCAGCTCATCGAGCACGGTCAAGGTCAGCGCCGTCGCTTCGACCATGCTTTTCCACGGCAATGCCGGATCCGGGTCAAGGTCGAGGACGAAGCGATCGGGCTTGTCCAGATCGACCGTGGTGGCGTTCCAGGTGTGCAGTTCGACGGTGCTCATCTGCACCGCGCCAATCAACGCTTCGGCGTTGTTGATCAGCATCACCGGTTGCCCGGTGACGTCCTTGTCCAGTGTGGTGATGCCGGGGATCGCCAGACGTTCGGCGTTCTTTTGGAAGAACAACTCGCCGCCGATGCCGTCCGGGGCGCGTACCAGCGCCACCGGCCGCTCCTTGAGTTGCGGCAGAATCCACTCGGCGACGCTGGCGTAATACTCGGCCAGTTGCATTTTGGTGGTGCCACTGACCGCGTCGATCACACGATCCGGGTGGGTGATGCGCACCTTGCCGGTGGCCAGTCCGAGTTGCGACGGCGCGGTGTCGGCTTTGCTCGCCGGGGCTTTTTCCGTGGTTTTTTTCGCGGCGGTTTTCTTCTCTGCAGTCTTCACCGGTTTCGCTCGCTCCTCTGTGATGCCCTTGGCCGGTTTGTCGTCGCGCAAGCCATGGAACACGGCGTGGCGCACCGAACCGTCCTTGGTCATTTCGGCAAATGCGACTTCTGCCAGCAGTTTCGGCTTGAGCCAGTGCACACCTTTGACTTCAAACCCGCTGGGTGGATTGACCACCGCCGGCTTCTTCACCTGCAACGGTTTGAGTTGGGCCAGAATGCTTTTCAACGTCGACTCGTTGAAACCGGTGCCGACCTTGCCGGCGTAGCGTAATTCGCCACTGTCGCGATCGTGCAGCCCCAACAGCAATGCACCGAAGGCACTGCGCGAACCTTTCGGATCGGTGTAACCAACGATCACGAACTCCTGACGATGCTTGCACTTGAGCTTGATCCAGTCGCCGCTGCGCCGCGACACATAGGGAGAGCCGAGACGTTTGCCGATCAGGCCTTCCATCTGCATCTGGCAGGCGCTGTTGAGCAGTGCATCCGGGGTTTCGTCGAAGGCTTCGGAGAAGCGCAGCAACGGTTGTTCATGGCTGCCGAGCACCGTGGCCAGCGCCGCGCGACGTTCCTCGACCGGCACTTCGCGCAGATCAACGCCGTTGAGATAAGGCAAATCGAACAGGTAGTAGAGAATGTTGCTGCTGCTCTCAGCTTCAAAAGCATTTTGCAGGGCCTGAAAGTCCGGCACGCCGTGCTCGTTGGCGACGACCATTTCCCCGTCCAGCCACGCCGATTCCAATCCCAGCGCCGCCAGGGCTGCGGCCTGTTGCGGCAACTTGTGCGTCCAGTCGTGACCGTTGCGGGTGAACAGTTGCACCTGATCATGATCAATTCGCGCCATGATCCGGTAGCCATCGAATTTGATCTCGTAGCTCCACTGCCCTTCGGGTGCGCTATCGACCAGCGTGGCCAGCTCCGGCTTGAGTTGTGCTGGCAGTTTCGCCTTGTGCGCGCCGGTTAGCTTGCCGATCGCTTGCTTGCGCGCCTTGGCCGCGGCCTTTTTCGGCGGTTTGCTTTGCTCCGCGGCTAACTTGGGCTTGGTTACAAGGGTTCGCTCGCTCAGCACGCTGTCCGGCTCGGCGACCAACACATCGTAATCATCTTGCGGGCGAGCGGCGCTGTCCTGATGTTTGATCAGAAACCAGTTCTCCTTCTTGCCCGGCATGTGCGTGCGCACCAGATTCCAGATGCCGCCGAGCTTTTCGCCTTGCAGCTCAAACTTGAGCTTGCCCTTGGCGTAGGCCTTGTGCGGATCTTCCAGCGGAATCCACACACCGCGATCCCAGACGATCACATCGCCAGCACCGTAATGCCCTTCGGGGATGCTGCCCTCGAACGTCGCGTAATCCAGCGGATGATCCTCGACGTGCACCGCCAGACGCTTGACCTTGGGGTCGAGCGACGGCCCTTTCGGCACCGCCCAGCTCTTTAGCGCGCCGTCGAGTTCCAGACGAAAGTCGTAATGCAGGTGCGAAGCGTCGTGCTTCTGGATACAGAACTGCAACGCGTGATCCGTGACGGCTTTACGCCCGGAGCGCTTGACGGCGGCCGGCTCGGACGTCGCCGAGAAGTCGCGCATGCGGTTGTAGTCGTCAAGGTTTCTGCTCATCGCGCACCTGCCTTGCTTCAGCCAATCCGGGTCACGGTCAACGCCACCACGGCGATCCGGTCGACCCGTTGATAACCGGGGTTGAGTAGCTCCTCGCCGAAGACATCCGGATCGAGTTCGCGGTACGTCCAGCCGAAGCGTTTTTCATCGAGTCGCGGTAACACGGTGTCGAGGAACGGATCGCGACCGTCGACCATCGCCACGCCGGTATAAAGCAGCAACGAGCCGCCAGGTGCCAGCCGATTCAGCGCCTGCTCGACGATGCGCAGCGACAGCCCTGCCCCCAGCGTGCCGCCACCGTGGCGATAGGCACGCTCTGCCGGATCGGCCATGTACGGTGGGTTCGCGACGATCAGGTCAAACTCGCCGTCGACACCCTGCAACAGATCACTGGCGCGCACTTCAACATTGGCGACTTCCGCCAGTGCCGCATTGATCGCAGTCAGACGCAGCGCTGCAGGGTTGATGTCCAGCGCCAGCACTTGTGCTTCACGACGGGCACGGCCGATCACGATTGCACCGACGCCAGCCCCACAGCCGATATCTACCGCGCGAAGGATCGGCGCGAAGTTTTGCTGCAGATGGGCGTGGATCAGTTGCGCAAAACGGTAGGTGTCGGGGCCGAAAAAAACCGCATCCGCCGCCTCGGTGGGGAATGCCGAATGCACGAACAACAAATCATCCAGGCTTGACCAGCGCACGCGACTCTTCAGCTGACCTTCGTAATTATCAATGACCTGTGCGTCTTGCAGTTGCCGCTGTTCGTCGGCCGACAACAACCCCGGCGCGAATGGACGCGACCAGCCGAACACGTCGCGCAAAGAGTCGGCCATCTGGCCCTCATCACGCTGGTTGACCCTTTGATGGGTCAACGGCGTCGGCGTGACGAACCGATATCCGTCTGCCAACAAGCGCCGGCCCAGTTGCAGCAGCACGAGGTCGTTGGGGCAGAGTTGTTCTTCCTGATTCATCGGCAAGGTCCTTAAGGCAAACGGGATTTGAGTTCGATAAAACGCCGGGTGGCGAGCAGCCCGGCCGGATGTGCATGGCGGGCCGGGGCGAGCCAAGGGATCAGAATCGCCATTTGCGCAAAGGCATCCTGACCTTGCAGCGCGGCGTTGAGCGTCTGCACGTCGGGATCCTGTTCAAGCCCTTCGATGGGCGCTGCGGGGTGACTGTGCCGCCGAACAGGTTTTGCTTTATCCGACGGCGTCCAGTCGCCAGCGATCCAGTCGTGCACCAGTTGTTTTTCGTAGGCATTGAACACGCCGAACATCGCCGCACCGTCGCCCGCGATCAGTTGCCAAAAGCGACTGGCCTGCGGGTCTTCGTGGCGTTTGATCCAGCCTTTGTTCTGCAGCGCCTGAAGAAAACCGGGCAATTGCTCCGGTGCAGCCAGCCACTGATTGACGGTCTGCCCTTCGAAGCGGCAGTAATCGGAGTGCATGTGTTGGGCGAATGGGCACTTGCGCTCAAGCATCGCCAGCAACTCGTGCTCAAGGTCAAAACCTTCAATGATCGCGCGACTGCCCTGCCCCAGATCGTTGAGCCGATAGCCCAGCGCGACCCGGCGCAGAAACTCGGTGCGATCGGCTTCAAGCGGCAGCAGATCGAGCGCCGCCTGCACGGCTTTTTGCGCATGGCCGGTGCTGGCATTGTCGATGGTTACATGCAGGGTGAAATAGTACGGATCGATACCCAGTTCACTGAGTTCATAACTGCTGATCAACAGGTGCAACGGCAGTTGTTCATAGCCGAGGTTGTAGCCGATCACCTCGGGCAAGTAATCAGCGCCACAGACACCGAGGGCCAGTTGTATTGCGCCTTGCAGGTAGCGCTCATCAGCGATCGCACTGCTGTCCTGCAAGTCATGCTCGGCGAGGAGTTTGCGGTAGATGACCACGTGGTTTTGCGCTGGATTACCTTCGCCCAGTTCTTCCAGAAATGTCCGCAGCAGGCCCTGGAAACGCGGGTCCTGCCAGCGCGGCAACAGACCATAAAGCCAGGCACCGTCGACCAGTTTGGTCGGTGCCACCGCTTGCAGGAAATACAGCGCCTGCGCCTTGTCACGGAAAAATTGCCGAGGCCCGCCGGCCTTGCGCTGCTGCAGATAGTCGGCATATTGCCGGGCGACATCGGCGCAATGTTCGGCCACCCAGGCGTGCCAGGTCGTGGGATCTTCGGGCAGAGAGTCGGCAAGTTGCGCGGCATGTTGCAGTTGCTCCTGCAAAAACGCCCGCGCAAGGTCGAGGGGATTGTCCTCACGCAACAACGCTTCATAGACCTGCCGGATGTTCCCGGCGGCATTCATAAGATGCGGTTGGGCAGGCGCAGCCTGCAGGTGTGTCAGGACAGTCATGGCAAAGTTCTCGGTCGGTTGGCAGGACGCTGTTCCACACGCCTCTACAGCAGCAGAGAGGCAGCGCCTGCGAAAAATTCAATCGACGTGAAAAATGCCCGGACGGACGGTGAGTTCCTGCCCCGGTGCGCGCCAAGCCCACTGATTCACCTGCCGCGTTGCACCTGCGCGAAAATCTCGGTGATCGGTCGATGTGGCTGGCGTTTTTGCATTTGCCGTACTTGTTCGCTCAGCCGTAGCAGCTCCTCGCTCGGTTTGGCCCATTGGTCTTGCGGCAGCGGTTCCGACCATTCACGCATGACGTCGGGCAGTGCCTGTTTGCCGATTCTTTCGAGACGGCGCACTTCCCATTCGACGAGGTGATTGGGAATCGTCCACAGGGTCATGACGTGGTAGAGGTACCAGAAGAAGCCCGACAGCCTTGTTCGTGTACCCTCGCGGATCTGCTGATGCATGCGTGCGCGGGCGTTGCGAAAGGTGTGCAGGCCTTCGTGGGTCGGGTCGTCAGGGCCTTGGAGGTCTTGCAGGTCCTGGATGGATTTGAGGTCGTTGACTTCGTATTCCATGTAACCGCGAATGGCCTCCCAGTGGCTGATGGCGAGGGGCAGGCCGGCGCAGGGGAATTCGAGGCTGGTAAGGGTTTCGCCTTGGTAGAAACCGATGCCCATGCCGTATTGGCGGTGGATGCCGTATTGGGTCACGCCTTGGGCTTCGATGATCCAGGCAGAGAGCGATTCCCATGGGACGAAGACGGGGTCTGTGGCGCCTTCGGGCATGAAGCAGACTTCACGGCGTTGGCGGTTGAAGCGGGTTGGGATGATTGAGGCGCGTTTTTTGTGGTTGTGGTGCCAGACGGCAAGGCCTATGAAGAGGCTTAGAAAGCCTGCCATTAAAGATACTCCGTAAGCCTCGTGAAAAAGTCCCACTATGGCGTGAGAGACGTCATCCCATCCCATGCCAAATAAAAGGAAAATGAAACCGCCGATGAGAGGGAACAAACAGGCGGCCATGAAAGTGCCACTCAATGGCCCACCCAATACGACCTGCCATGAAAAGACTTGCGGTGAACCCAACCCAAAGTCCATGTAACCATCATTCAGTTCACCTATATGTGGGCCGTATGGTGGCATCTGAGTTGGTAGGGGCAGCGGAGCGAGATAAGTAACTTTTCCACTTGAGAACGGTTCGATGTCGCCTGCTTTCCGTTGTTGTTCAGCCTGTGGCATACCTATTGGCTGAACGAGATTATTCGGCATGATCGGCCTGCTCTAAAAACTGGGTCTCAACAAGTAAAACCGGTGGTTTTTCTTTTACTAACTCAGGAGCAACCACTGAAAAATGACCATCCCCCTTCGGATCCAGATGTATCACATGGGTTCTCGACGCCCACTCGCCTTTGTCGTTCAATTTTTGGACGCAAACTGCCAGCTCTAGCGTTTCTTTTGCTGGAGTGAATTCAGAATCGGGATCCACCGGGTACTGAAGACAAAGCACCAACCCCTCTGGTGATGACTTGACGATGCGCAAGCTACTAGCGACCTCATCGCTGATTACATCCTTGCGTTCTCGTGGCGCTCCTTGATTGTGTAATGGCATGGAAATTCGGTAAGCGCCGATGCCTAGGCGATGTGTCGACTTACCGCCAAGCGGAGGCAGCAGATCACTCAGCGTAAGTCTGGGGAGCACTAGATGGATATCGCTGGGCTTGGCTTTGAACAAAAGGTTTTTCAACCAGGAGTCGTACGGATTTGGGCCAAGTTGCGCATAAGGCGCGTGGATCAGAAAGGCCAGATAACTTTGATAGTCCTCCAGGGAGTGGTCACCGCGCATTTCCGTATCCCGGCTCCAAGGCGTGATTTTCAGCCATTTATCATGAGCGTTGAGGTTATAGCGGTTGAATAGCCAGGTGCCGCCTAGTTCCAGCACGGTGAACAGCGCCCCCGCTAGATTGAAACGGAAAAATACAGTAGACAGACGTGTGCCTGCGGCAGCCCAAGCAGCAGTTCGCGCTGTACGATTCGGTGCAGTTAATACCTTGAACGTGGCGTGGGCAGTGTTACTCAAACCATAGGCGTTTACCGTCACCATTCCACCTGCGCCGAATGTACCAAGCGCTGCACTACTCATTGCCGCTCGATTTCCACTTCGAGTGGCCTGCTGCCAGTTACTGTTTTGCGTGAGAAGACTGCTTGTGGAAGCCACTAAACCTAAGAAGTAGTTTAAAAAGCCTAGTCCTACGTGCGCCTTTCCCATGTGTACATATAAGTGCTGCATGGCATGGGATTGAAGCGCAGCAATAAGCGCAGCGCTACGAGCTTTCATTGCTGTATCAGCGAGACTCTGAGCCGCTGTGAACCCCGCAGCCCCAGTACTCGCCAATGCACCGTAAATTGGGGCCCACACCCGCTTGTTTTTGGTCTGTTTGGTCAGTTCTTTAATAGCCCCCACCAAATTCACCACCTGCACCAAAACCACCACCAACCCCATCCCCTCCGTCCTCACCAAACTCCCCGTCGATACCCCAATCACGCCCATCCGAATATTCCCCAACAAACTCCTTAACTCCCCCTGTTGCGCCGGCGGAAACACCACTGTCATCCCTGCTCTTGCAGGCGTTGCGCCGTACAGCCGCGCCGAGCGATCCGGCAGTTCTTCAATCGGGCTCAACGCCGCTGCCAGTCGCCCTTCGAACAGCGCCAATTGCGCTCGCACCCGCACAATCTCTTCCTGCAACTCCACCGCCCGCGCTGTTTTATGGCCCTGGCGGTTTTTGTTGTGGGTGATCTGGTTGCGTTCGCGGTTGAGGGTTTTCAGGTATTCGCGTTCTCTGAGCACTTCCTTGATCGCGCCTTGCAACGCGGTCTGTTCCGCCGGGCTGGCGACGGTGAAGGTCACACCGCTGGTTCTGGCGGCGTCGAACAGCCGCAACTTCAAACCTTTGGGCAGGCGCTGGAACAGTTCATCCAGCTCGGGGATTTTTTCGCCAGAGAGGTCGAAACCTTCCAGTACGCGGTTCAGACCCAGGTTCAGCGCCGGGCTGTAGGTGTCCCGCACGGCTGCCGCGACGATGCGGGTGTGTTCGGGCAGTTCGTCGAGGGCCGGCAGTTGCGGTTGTTCGATCTTCTTCAGTTTCGCCAGCCAGTCCGGCAGGTTGTTGAACATCGCCATGCCGGCGTTGAACAGCGTTGAGTATTGCCCGCTCTGCTCCAATTGCAGGCGCAGCGGCAAGGTGTAGAACAGCGTGCGGGTCAGTTCTGGATGCAGCTCCAGATAGCCGAGCATCTCTTCGCTGGCCGTGTCGCTGCGGCACAGGTCCTTGAGGCAGGCGTATTCGGTGCTGAGGGCCTGGCCAATCTGCGCCGCCACTTGTGCGTCGAAGTACCACGCCGCGCGGTGGAAGCGTCCCGCGAGCAGCAGTTGCGTGCGGTCGGCGGTGATGCGTTCGAGCACGCGGTTCCAACGGCCGAGGTTGTCGCGGTGACGGTTGAGGACTTCGTCCATGGCCGGGCGGTCGATCAGGTCGTTGACCCCGCGTTTGCCGCTAAGGAACGGGCCGTCGAGCACGTCGCGCATGCGCCGGTCCTGATTCTTGCCGAGGTCGACCAGTGTCGAAAGGTGCCGGTCGACGAAATCGGCCGGGGCGACTTCGGCGAAATACTCACGTGTATAAAAACGTCGATCCGCCTCGGCGGTGACGCGGCCATGCGCGGTGAAATCCGGGGCGACGCCGTCAAACCGGTTCAGCGCCAGCGAATCGTCGAGGGCTTTTTCGCGAAGTTGCGAAAGCTCTGGCGTTGCCTCCGCAGAAGCGGGCTCAACCTTGCCGCCCTTGTTCAAATACTCAAGCAACGCCTTGCGCGTATTTTCCCGATCCGGTTCGGGCAGTTGCTCCAGCTCGGCATAAAAAGCCTTGGCTCGCGGATCGTCACTGGCCTTGGCCAGACTGTCGAAATCTGCGCTGCCAAGCTGGCTCAGAGACTCGATGTAACTGGCCAGCAGATAATCACGTTCGTTGTTGCCGCTGTTGCTCCACTCTTCGACCCAGCCGACCACGGAGTCCTGATACTCGGCCAGATCACGCATCACGCCCAGGTCATCATTGACCAGCAGAAACAGCGTGTCGTCCTGATACGGCCCGCGCACCCGGCCGAGAAACTCGCCGATGTGTGCCTCGCGAAAGCGTCGCGGTTGTTCCCACAGATACGGTTCGCGCTCATGTTCGGGGGCGTCGCTGACCTGCACCGCCGGCATCCGCGTCGCATCGGTTTCGGCAATCAGTTCAGCACCCGTCGCCACTTCCGCCAACCATTGCCGGGTCTGCTCGACGGTCAACAAGTGCTCGCCGCCAACCAGGCAATTGACCGGCCCCAGATCGACTGCCTGCATGAAGTACTCGCGCTCTTCCGTGCTGTCCAGCACCTGCCGGCATTTAGCAGCACTCAGTTGCACTTCGGCAAAGGTCACGTACAGCGTGCTCTTGCGGGAAAAGATCAACGCCG
>NZ_JBSVXS010000095.1:0-21157 GCF_054070155.1 Pseudomonas sp. SDT291_1_S447 | reverse complement strand
AGTCAACTCAGAAGTCGACTGAGCCACCGCTATCGCGAGCAGGCTCACTCCTACATTTGATCTCGTCGTCTGAAAAATATTTTTCAACGCCTGATCTCCCCGCCATCCCCTCTAAATCGCACTTTTCAGGCTGACCAGCGATTCGCCGTTTTTGCCGAAACGCAAATTCTTCAGAAATTTATCTTGCGCGCAATATATTAGCGCGATACATTCACTTCGCACTTACTTAGCGCGCAAACAATTAGCGCACACAAACACGCTCAATGAGGCTCACACCATGCAAACTCTCTACACCGCAATCGCAACCTCCACTGGCGGCCGTGATGGTCGTGCGATCTCCAGCGACAACATCCTCGACGTCAAACTCGCTACCCCGAAAGAACTCGGCGGTGCCGGCGGCGCGGCGACCAACCCAGAGCAACTGTTCGCTGCCGGCTACTCGGCCTGCTTCATCGGCGCTCTGAAATTCGTCGCCAGCCAGACCAAACGCAAAATCCCTGACGACGCCTCGATCACCGCCCACGTCGGTATCGGCCAGATCCCCGGTGGCTTCGGTCTCGACATCGATCTGCACATCAGCCTGCCAGGCCTGGAACAGGCCGACGCACAAGCGCTGGTCGATGCAGCCCACCAAGTCTGCCCGTATTCCAACGCCACCCGTGGCAACGTCGATGTGCGTCTGCACGTTACCGTCTGATCACTGACGCCCCAGGCCCGAACAGGAAATGAACATGCACACTTTCAGCAAAGTCTTGACCGGTACCCTTCTCGCCCTGTCTATCCACAGCGCTTTCGCCGGTGATGTCGAACACAACACTCAGGCATTTCTCGATGTGCTGAATGCCGGCACCGGCAAACCGATGGAACAGCTGACGCCCAAAGATGCCCGCGCCGTGCTGGTCGGTGCGCAGTCCGGGGTCAAGTTGACGCTGCCCAAAGCGGACGTCAGCGAGAAAACCATCCAGGTCGATGGCCAACCGTTGAGCCTGACCATCGTCCGGCCGGCCGGGGTCAAGGGCGAGCTGCCAGTGTTCATGTTCTTCCACGGCGGTGGCTGGGTGCTGGGCGATTTCCCGACGCACGAGCGGCTGGTGCGGGATCTGGTGGTGGGTTCGGGAGCGGCGGCGGTGTTCGTCAATTACACGCCTTCCCCGGAGGCGCATTACCCGGTGGCGATCAACCAGGCTTACGCCGCAACGAAGTGGGTCGCCGAGCACGGCAAAGAGATCAATGTCGACGGCAAGCGTCTGGCCGTCGCTGGCAACAGTGTCGGCGGCAACATGGCGGCCGTGGTTGCACTGATGGCCAAAGACAAAGGCACTCCGGCGATCAAATTCCAGGTGCTGCTGTGGCCAGTGACGGACGCCAATTTCGATACCGGCTCCTACAATCAGTACGCCGAAGGGCACTTCCTCACGCGCAACATGATGAAGTGGTTCTGGGACAACTACACCACCGACGCCAAGCAGCGAAACGAGATCTACGCGTCGCCGCTGCGGGCAACTCCCGCGCAACTGAAGGGCTTGCCGCCCGCGCTGGTGCAGACCGCCGGCGCCGATGTGCTGCGTGATGAAGGTGAAGCCTACGCACGTAAACTCGACGAGGCCGGAGTACCGGTGACGTCAGTACGCTACAACGGCATGATTCACGATTACGGTTTGCTTAACGTGGTCAGTCAGGTACCGGCGGTGCGTTCGGCGATGCTGCAGGCTTCGCAGGAGCTGAAAGAACATCTGAAATAACCGCAGTCCCATTGTGGGAGCGAGCCTGCTCGCGAAGGCGTCCTGTCAGACAACACTTCATTGAATGACACACCGCTTTCGCGAGCAGGCTCGCTCCCACAGGGACAGGTGTGAAGCTCAAAACGCAGGCACAAAAAAGCCCGACTCAATGGTCGGGCTTTTTCTTTCCGTAAAAAGCAGTGCTTATTTGGCACGGCCTTTGTAGGAACCGCCTTCGCGGGTGTCGATTTCGATCTTGTCACCGATTTCGATGAAGTCAGCAACTTGCAGCTCGGTACCGTTAGCCAGCTTGGCTGGCTTCATGACTTTGCCGGAAGTGTCGCCGCGAGCCGAACCTTCGGTGTAGTCAACTACGCGCACGATGGTGGTCGGCAGCTCTACGGAAACCAGACGCTCTTCGAAGAAGATCGCTTCGCAAACATCGGTCATGCCTTCTTCAACGAAAGGCAGAACAGCTTCGATGTCTTCAGCGTTCAGCTCGTACATGGTGTAGTCAGTGGTGTCCATGAACGTGTAAGTGTCGCCGCTGATGAAGGACAGGGTCGCTTCTTTGCGGTCGAGGATTACGTCGTCCAGTTTGTCGTCAGCGCTGTAAACGATCTCGGTCTTGTAACCGGTCAGCAGGTTTTTCAGCTTGGTCTTCATGATCGCGCTGTTACGGCCCGACTTGGTGAATTCAGCTTTCTGAACCAGCCAAGGATCGTTCTCGAGACGGATCACGGTACCGGGTTTCAGTTCTTTACCAGTTTTCATTGCGAATATCCGAATTTGGATGGGATTTACAAAAATCTAGGCCGCGTATCATATCCAATTTAGGTAAAACTGTACCAGCGCTGCGGCAAGATCGGCCTGCAAGCCTTGTTCCAGACACCACGCCTCGGCATTTTCCTGCAGTTCTGGCCAATGATTACGGGCCGCGAGCCAGTGTTCACCGATTGGCCGGCCGGCGCTCCAGGCCTGCCAGAGACCGTTCATCGCCTCGGCAGCGGCCGGTGACAGGCCTTTTGTATAGAGCGCGAGGAAGGCGTCGAGCTTATCCAGATGGATGTCTTCGTCCTGCTGATAGATGTGCCAGAGCATCGGTCGCCCCGCCCATTGCGCGCGCACGAATGAGTCCTCACCGCGCACCGCGTTGAAATCGCAGCACCAGAGCACGTGATCATATTGATCCTGTCGGACGAACGGCAGCACTTGTACGGTGAGCGACTGACGCACATGAATCGCACCGACCGCCAGGGCTTCCACCTCGAGCCAGCGCGCCACATCGCCGAGAATCCGCCCTTCCGGCACCAGCAGATGAGTCGGCGCGGTGTCCGCTGCCAACACGTCCAGCCAACTGGCCAGCCCGGCATTCTCGTAGGCAAACAGCGAAATCAGCTGGGCGTCAGGCGCACGATCGATCCCGAGGCCTTGCAGGAATTGGCGCTGAGCCTCGGCATCCTGCTGAAATTGCCGACGCTGCTCGAGCAATCCTCGCTCACGCAACAGCCCGCCAGTACCCGGTTGAAATCCCGGAAAGAAGAAGAACTTCTGCACCGATTTGTATTTGACCGACGGCAACCCGTGACAGCCGATCACCCAGTCTTCAGCGCTGAGATAGTCTAGGTTCATCCACAGCGGCGGCTGTTCACGCCCTGCCATCGCGTCCATGTAATCACTGGGCAACTGACAGGCAAACGCGGCGATCACCACATCCGCCGCATCCGTGTGCACCCACTCAACCGGCCAATGCCGCACTTCGACGCCTTGTTGCGATTGCTGTGCGGCGTTTATATCGATCGCCGGGCAAATGCGTTCGAATGCGCGCAGATCATCGACCCACAAGCGCACCGCCAAACCATGCTCAGCCACCAATTGCCGAGCCAGACGCCAGGTCACGCCGATGTCGCCAAAGTTGTCGACCACGGTGCAGAAAATATCCCAGCGGGGTTTCAATTCAGGCATTCAAGACTCCCGTTGGCAAAAGCGCCGATTGTCCGCATAAATGACCTCGCGCAGAAGAGCCGACGGCGATTAATCTTCGTGCGACAATCGCCACTTGCCCGCAATCACCCGCCAGGAGGCAGCCATGCCCTACCGTCCCAACCCGCGCCGTCCTTTGCCTGTTCAGCTTAGCGCGCTGCATCTGACCGGCAGTATTGCCCTGGGCATGTGGCTGGGCTTTGTCGCCATTGCGCTGACCTGCTGGCTGCTGTCGCATTTGCTGTTCAAAGACCAACTGGCACCGGTTGCCCAGGCTGTGCAGCAATTGGCTAATCCGCCGGCGGTGCAGGTGCAGCCGGATATCCCGCCGCAGAGCCCGCTGTTCCAACAGTACGAAGAAAACCTGCGCAAGAGCGAGCAGCAAGTGCGCATGGATCAGGCTCGCAGCAGCATTCGTAATCAGTCGAATCCAAAATGCCAGTTCTGGTTGCAACAGGATCAGACGGCTCCCAGCGAAAAATCCCGCGCCAACGTTTTGCAATTCTGCGATTGATCATGAACAAGCACATCGTCCACCAACTGATTCTCGACAAACTGCGCATCGACCTCGACATCGCTGAGCGCGCCGCGCAAACCGCTTACGAAACCGCGACCCACGAAGAAAACATCGCCGAGAACAAGTACGACACGCTTGGGCTTGAGGCGTCGTATCTGGCGGCCGGGCAAGCAAAAAGAGTCGAGGAAATCCGTCAGTCACTGGCGCTGTGCCAGAACCTGACCCTGCGCGCCCATGACGAAAACCGTGGCATCGAAGTCGGCGCCCTGCTTGGTCTGGAAGATGAAAAGGGTCGCGAGCAATGGCTGTTTCTGGCGCCCGATGCGGCAGGCCTGAAAGTCGATGTGGTCGGTCAGCCGATTACCGTCATCACCCCGCGCTCACCGCTGGGCAAAGGTCTGCTGGGCAAGTGCGAAGGCGATGAGGTGGAGATTCTGGTGGCGGGCACCCGGCAACAGTTTGCTGTCACCGAGGTGCTTTAATTCAACGAATCAGTGAACCGGCAGTTCGACGCCGTCGAACAGCTCTTCCAGTTCCTGCTTGTTGTGGCACTGGATGGCTTTGGCCATGACTTCGCGAGTCAGGTGCGGGGCGAACTTCTCGATGAAGTCGCACATGAAACCACGCAGGAAAGTGCCACGACGGAAGCCGATCTTGGTGATGCTCGATTCGAACAATTCGCTGGCATCCAGCACCACCAGATCGCTGTCGAGTTTGGTGTCGACCGCCATTTTGGCCACGATGCCCACGCCCAGGCCCAGACGCACGTAGGTTTTGATCACGTCGGCGTCGGCCGCAGTGAACACCACTTTCGGCGTCAGGCCGCGATGACTGAAGGCTTCGTCGAGTTTCGAACGGCCAGTGAAACCGAACACGTAAGTCACGATCGGGTATTCGGCCAGCGCTTCCAGGGTCAGCTTTGGCAGCTTGGTCAGCGGATGGCCCTGCGGCACGACCACGCAACGGTTCCAGCGATAGCACGGCATCATCACCAGATCGCCGAACAGCTCCAGCGCTTCGGTGGCAATGGCAAAATCGACGGTGCCGTCAGCAGCCATTTCGGCAATTTGCATCGGCGAACCCTGATGCATGTGCAGCGCCACGTCGGGGTATTGCTTGATGAAATTGCTGATCACCGGTGGCAGCGCATAACGTGCCTGAGTGTGAGTGGTGGCGATCGACAGGGTGCCTTTTTTCTCGTTGGAGAATTCCTGGGCGATCTGCTTGATACTCTCGACCTTGCGCAGAATCTCACCGGCAGTGGTAATGATGCGCTCGCCGGCCGGGGTCACGCGGGTCAGGTGCTTGCCGCTGCGGGCAAACACTTCGACGCCGAGTTCGTCTTCCAGCAGGCGGATTTGTTTACTGATGCCCGGTTGCGAGGTGTAAAGGCTTTGGGCTGTAGCGGAAACGTTGAGGTCGTGGTGCGCCACTTCCCAGATGTAGCGCAATTGTTGAAGCTTCATATGTATCCCTCAAAGCAGGTAGACGCCACGGGCATCAGCGACGGTATATAACTATATTAATGGTTTGGAGAATAAATCTAGAACTTTTTTATCAAAGCGCCATTATTCCTGCTTCAGCGATCCTCCCGCCGCCGGCGCTCCACTAACGGCACCAGATAAACCGGCACCTTGGCCAATTGCAGGACCCGCGCCGCCGTGCGCCCCAACGGTGTTTCCGCGCCCACCCCATGACTGTGACTGCCTACGATCAGCAAATCGACAGAGAGTTTTTGCACCTGGTCGAGGATCACCTGTGACGGATCACCCTGCACCACACGCACCGCGCGAATCCGCTGCAAATCCTGCTCACCTTCATCCCCGAGTTCTTCGCGAAAACTATCCAGCACCCGCTGCTCGATATTGGCGATGACTGTTTTCAGACCCTGGCTGTGAAATTCGTTCAATGCCTGCTCGTCGAGATAACTCTGCAACACCGATTCGGCAAACAGCCCCATCGGCTCCACCGCGTGCACCACATACAAATCGGCATTGAACGTTCGCGCCAACGCCAGGGCATGCTGCATCACTAACGGGGCGTACAGACCGAGGTCAGTGGCATACAGCATCGAACGAATCATATGACCTCCTCGCGTGCCAACATGGCGGAGATTTGATTCAGCTTAGCAGTGCCTTGGCGACTACGACGGGCGACGCAACGTCTTGAACCAAAGGGCTTTAGACCGACGGTTCGTTGCTGATGCCGTGCGGCACGTGGCCAGTGGCAACGACTTCGCGGGCGAGTTCGCAGTGGCCGGCCTGATCGTCGAAAAACACGTCGGCGGCAAACGCTTCGAGGAATGCCGATTTGGTCAGGCCGCCGAGGAACAGTGACTCGTCGAGGCGAATGTCCCACTCACGCAAGGTGCGGATCACCCGCTCATGCGCTGGCGCCGAACGCGCGGTGACCAGCGCCGTACGGATCGGGCAATCATCGTCGGGGAATTCCCGCTGGAGCAAATTGAGCGCCGCCAGAAATCCCTTGAACGGCCCTCCGCGCAACGGCTCGCGGGCCGACTCACGCTCCTTGGCCTGAAACGCTTCCAGCCCGCCGGACTGATAGACGCGTTCCGACTCGTCGGAAAAAATCACTGCATCGCCGTCGAAGGCGATGCGCAATTCGTCACTGGCCGCGCGACTGGCGCCGCCGGACAGAATCGTTGCGGCGGCGAATCCGGCATCCAGCGCCGCGCGCACGTCTTCGGCGTGGGTCGACAGAAACAGATCACAACCAAAGGCTTTGAGATACGGATACGGACTGCGCCCACCGACAAACGCCGCGCGGGAAATCGCCAGACCGTAATGATGAATCGAGTTGAATACTCGCAGGCCAGTGTCAGCGCTGTTGCGCGAGACCAGAATCACCTCGACCCTTGCGCGGCCGAGGCGACTGTTGAGCGCCAAAAGTTTTTCAACCAGCGGGAAAGCATCGCCGGGTGCCAGAATTTCGTCTTCGTGCTCAATCTGATATTGCCGATAGGCTTCAACGCCGCTCGACAGATAGACCTTGTGGCTCTCGCTCAGGTCGAACAAGGCGCGCGACGAAATCGCCAGCACCAGTTTGTCATCGATGTTCTTGGCCATGCCTTCCCCCAGAGCGACCGGCTTAAACGTTGCGCCGGTCAATAAAACTTAAATTGCGATACAACGCTTCGATGCGCGGCAACTCACAACCCTCGGCTTTCGCCGCCGCCAATGGTCGAGCGTAGATCGCTTGCAGCTCCAGCGGCCGTTTATGTAGAAAGTCGTGGTACATGCTCGGCCAGTAGTCGGGCATTTTTTCGGTCATCATGAACAGATAGTCGGCGTATCCCGACGGTATATCGTGGCCACAGGCCTTGGCGCCTTGCACCACTTCGGCCATCAACGCCTGGATCAACGCACGGCTGTCGGCATCGGCCATCAACGGCGTGGTGCCTGCACCGAGCAACACCGAGAGTCCGTTGTAGGGAATATTCCACACCAGTTTCTGCCAGCGCGCCTGTTGCAGATTGGGCATTGCCTGGGAATCGATTCCGGCAGCGCGGAACAACCCGCAGCCCTCCTCGACAATCACCATGCGCGCGCCATCATCCATGGCCGGACCGCTGTGATAGCCAACGTTGACCGCGCCGAGCGCCTGATGGGTGACTTGTCCGGGACCTTCGCGGTGTACACAGATCAGGCACAAACCGCCCAGCAGATGCAGGGAATCGGGGAGCAGTTCACGCAAACTGTCTTCGACGTCGAGACCGTTTTGCAGCACCAGCACTTTCGCATCCGGCTTGGCCGCTTGAATGATTGAAGGCGCGAGACCGGCGTTGCTGGTGGTTTTTGCCCCCACCAACAGCCAGTCGCATTTGGGCATGTCTTCGGCCGACGAATAGGCCTGCACCGGATGCAACGTCAGCGGGCCATGCACCGCGCTGTTGATTTGCAAACCGCGCTCGGCCACTGCCGAAAATTCGCTGCGCAACAGAAAGTGCACATCGAAACCGGCACGTGCCAGCATCACACCGTAGAACCCACCAATCGCGCCGGTACCGATAATCCCCACCACCGGCTTGTTCACTGCCGCCATCATGGCAACTCCTCTGCAATTCGACCCAGTGCCTGCGCTAGCGCTGCGTTCAGCGCATCGGCCGTCAGGCGCGTGTGCAATGCCCCAAAGAACTCGCCGTCGCGCACCACAAACAGCGCCGGCAAATGAAAGACCTGATAGCGCTCGACCAACCCGCCGTTGTCGCCGGCATCGATCCAGCACAACTGATTGATGGCTAGATCAAGTCCCGGCAACACCTCGCGGGCATAACGGCAACTGGCGCAGCCGACACTGGTGAAAATCACCAGCGAAACGCCGCTCATCGCCAATAGCCGTTGATCGGCGTCGAAATCGGTCAGTTCGGATTCGACCACTATACTGGGGGAAACAATGTCAAATGACCGACACAGGGAGTCTGTGCTCATGGGACGTTTCATTCCTCATCCGGACGAGGTGCCGGTTGAATTAACCTTGCTCAAGCCTGAGTGTATTTCCAGGCAACAGCTGCACACTATCAGCCTCGGCGGCATCGCTTGCAATTACCACCGTGCCTGGCGCCATGGCACAGCGCTGCAAGTGCGCATGCCGACACTCAATGCCGACATCTGTTATCCGGGCTATGTCGCGTGGTGTCTGCGCCGTAAAAGAGGCTATCTGGTGGGCATCGCCTTCACCGATGAGCAGACGCTGTTCAGCGCGCGAATGGGTGAACAAGTGTGTCAGATCGAGCGCTACTGCCGCATGCACGAAACCCACGACGACCTGCAAGAAATTCAGGCGGTGGCCCTGCAATGGGTCGAGCAACATGCCGACGAGTTCTCCCACGACAGCGTGCGCAAGGCTTTTGCGCAGCCAGCGCTGGACTAAAGCACCTTTTGCCCATTGTCGAGCAGGCGCTTTACGCGCTAAGGTTCCGCTCCCCGACGCGCTTAAATCTGCTGTGCTCCGCCGCGCGGGGATCGCTGGCGGCCGGCACCCGTGACCTGACGAGTAAACGATGGCTGATTTACCGATCAACGACCTAAACGTCGCCTCTAACGAGACCCTGATCACTCCCGATCAGCTCAAGCGTGATATCCCTCTGAGCGACGCTGCCCTACGCACCGTCACCAAGGGCCGCGAAGTCATTCGCAACATTCTTGATGGCACCGACCACCGTCTGTTCGTAGTGATCGGCCCGTGCTCGATCCACGACATCAAGGCTGCCCACGAATACGCCGATCGCCTCAAGGTGCTGGCGGAGGAAGTCTCCGACACCTTGTATCTGGTCATGCGCGTGTATTTCGAGAAGCCACGGACCACCGTTGGCTGGAAAGGCCTGATCAACGATCCGTACCTGGACGACTCGTTCAAGATCCAGGACGGTCTGCACATCGGTCGTCAGTTGCTGCTGGATCTGGCCGAAAAAGGCCTGCCGACCGCCACCGAAGCCCTCGACCCGATCTCCCCGCAGTATCTGCAGGACCTGATCAGCTGGTCGGCCATCGGCGCACGCACCACTGAATCGCAGACTCACCGTGAGATGGCTTCCGGTCTGTCCTCGGCCGTCGGCTTCAAGAACGGCACCGACGGCGGTCTGACGGTGGCGATCAACGCCTTGCAGTCGGTCTCCAGCCCACACCGTTTCCTCGGCATCAACCAGGAAGGTGGCGTGTCGATCGTCACGACCAAAGGCAACGCCTACGGTCACGTGGTGCTGCGCGGCGGTAACGGCAAGCCGAACTACGATTCGGTCAGCGTCGCCCTGTGCGAGCAGGCGCTGGACAAAGCGAAGATCAAGCCGAACATCATGGTCGACTGCAGCCACGCCAACTCCAACAAGGATCCGGCCCTGCAACCGCTGGTCATGGAGAACGTCGCCAACCAGATCCTCGAAGGCAACCAGTCGATCATCGGCCTGATGGTCGAGAGTCATCTGAACTGGGGTTGCCAGGCAATTCCAAAAGACCTCGCCGACCTGCAATACGGCGTGTCGATCACCGACGCCTGCATCGATTGGTCCGCCACCGAGAACACCCTGCGCAGCATGCACGCCAAGCTCAAGGATGTTCTGCCGAAACGCCAGCGCAGCTGATCAGCGTTTTACAGGCATAAAAAAACGCCGGGCATTGCCCGGCGTTTTTGTGTGTGTGCGGTTCAGATCTTGGCGGCGCGGCGCTGATGGCGCTCCATATAGCGCTCGACGTAGGAGCACGACGGGATCACCGTGTAACCCATCTCTTCGGCGTACTGCAGCGCGCGCTCGGTCAGCGCTGCGGCAATGCCACGGCCACGCAGGGCGTTGGGCACGAAGGTGCGATAGATATCCAGGGTCTGTTTCCCCAGATCCATATAGGTCAGGTAGGCACGATGACCGTCCACATTGGTCTCGAACTGATGACCAGCCTGGTCATGGTGGATGGACAACGCCTCGCTCATCACTACTCCTCGCGGGTCTTGAATTCTGACCCCCTACCTTACCGATGTTTTTCCGGCGAAGGAACATCTACGCCACCCCGTGCCTGATGGACACCGAGAAGAGCCACACCGATCTCGCGCAACCTGGCACCTGATAAATAGTAGGCACCATTGGCAAAAATGCTCAAGGTACGCTCGTCATCAAGCGAGTTGGCGTGGGTTGCTCCGATGGACGCAGGGTGGGCCTGGAAGAAGATCTTGCCAAACCGGTCACCTGAACATTGCCGGATGT
Organism: Pseudomonas sp. SDT291_1_S447; assembly: GCF_054070155.1. Classification (NCBI taxonomy): domain Bacteria; kingdom Pseudomonadati; phylum Pseudomonadota; class Gammaproteobacteria; order Pseudomonadales; family Pseudomonadaceae; genus Pseudomonas; species Pseudomonas sp. SDT291_1_S447. The sequence continues at coordinate 10,224 of NZ_JBSVXS010000095.1, read as the reverse complement.
TGAGACTTAAGACGTGCAGCCTTTTTTAAAGTCACCTCAACATGCACAAAGATAAGCGAAGCAGCACGCAAATTCGGAACAAAAGTGTCGACGTATTCATCTAGAAAGACTTTAGCCAAGACTGCAAAAACAGCACGTGGCAACGGGAACTTTTTCGCATTAACTCGCTCAGCTCGGGGCTTGCAGCTGTATATTTTTTAAACAGCGCAGTTAAAAGTTGCTCGAAAAAGAATCAACGCCTACAATTTTTTTTGCTTCTTGCCTTACGTCAGTTTACTTACTACAAGTAATGGGTAGTATGTACGCCGGCTATTTCCTCAATCGTGAGGAGACAGCCACTTAATTGAAAGTCCTTGAAGGGGAACACGATGAACAACGTTCTGAAATTCTCTGCTCTGGCTCTGGCCGCAGTTCTGGCTACCGGTTGCAGCAGCGCATCGAAAGAAACCGAAGCACGTCTGACCGCTACTGAAGACGCAGCTGCTCGCTCCCAGGCTCGTGCAGACGAAGCTTACCGTAAAGCTGATGAAGCTCTGGCTGCTGCTCAAAAAGCACAACAGACTGCTGACGAAGCTAACGAGCGTGCTCTGCGCATGCTGGACAAAGCTAGCCGCAAGTAATAATCCTTCGGGGTTGTTATCGAGCCGACCCGATTTTTCGGGTCGGCTTTTTTATGTCCGATGCTTTTCCCCGGGCAATAAAAAACCCGCCGACGCTCCACGCATCGACGGGTTCTGCACCCCGACTTATTGCTGCAAGTCGATCGGTGTACTCGAGACCATCGGCGCCGAGGTACTCGGTGTGCCGATTTCCGTTGGCAGGCCATCTTCGGCTGCGACCACATCACGCACCACATCCCAGTTCACGCGCAGGTTGCTGGTGACGTCTTCACGTTTGAGCATCGCGTTGATCACCGCAGTGTGCTTGTCGACCACTGACGGGTTGCCCTTGTCGTCGATCGGCGTGTGCGCTTCCAGATAAACCTTACCGCCACTGCTGCCGAACTTGTAGGCATCGTTGAGGATGCGCACCGAGGTACCGACCGGGACCATGCCGGCCATTTCCAGCACGTTGTTGTTGAACATGCGGAAGCAGCCGTGGCTGGTGCGCATGCCGATACCGAATTTCTTGTTCGAACCGTGGATCAGATAACCCGGGGTGCCCAGGGTGAACTTGAACGGACCCAATGGGTTGTCCGGGCCGGCCGGCACTACGTTCGGCAGCGGATCACCATCTGCGGCGTGCTCAGCCTTGATCGACGCTGGAGGTGTCCAGGTCGGGTTTGGCGTTTTGGCGGTGATCGAAGTATGTGCGATCGGCGAACCCCAACCTTCACGACCGATACCCAGCGGGAACGTGTACACCACGTTGCGGCCTTTCGGGAAATAGTAGAGGCGGTATTCGGCAAGGTTGATGACGATGCCTTCACGCGGGCCCGGCGGCAGAATGAAACGGGTCGGCAAGACGATTTCGGTACCGGCGCCCGGCAACCAGGCATCGACGCCCGGGTTGGCCGCGACCATTTCCGAGTAACCCAGATCGTACTTCGTACCCAGATCGGCGAAGGTATCTTCATACTTGGCTTTGATCACCTGCACCTGACCGATGATGTCTTCACCGGGTGGTGGCAGGGGAAACTCCAATGCAGCAACGGGACCGGCCACACACAGGGCGGCAAGTGACAGGCAGCGGGTGACGGCAGGAAAGCGCGGCAACATCCGGAAAATCCTTCGCATGATCAACAAGGGTATAAGAGCGCGATTGTACACCGCACTTTGAATATTCGGGGAGATCACCCCTATGCAGGCGACAAGGTGTTCCAGGTGGGAGCGAGCTTGCTCGCGAAAGCGGTGGGTCAGTCGCCGAAAATGTTAACTGACATGGCCTCTTCGCGAGCAAGCTCGGCTCCCACAGAATCAGAGCTCGAAACGCAGTTCCGGCCAGATCGGCGAAGTCCCACGCTTCTGCGACTCCAGAATCGCCCGGCACAGCGAGCACAGACGCTGATCCTGAAACACCCGGCGATCCACACTCGACCAGCGCGGCTGCGCCGGCAGCAGACTGCCACACAGGGTGCGATCGGCCGAGCCACCGAGTTCGAGTTGCCGCGTCACCAGATGCACCCGCACTTCCTGGCAGGCGAACAGATCCAGCTGCTCGTCAGGCTCGATCAGTTGGTAGGCAAACAGGGACCAGGCAGAACGCGACATCGGGGGCTCCAAATAAGGGGGCGCCACATTAGCCGAAAGCCTGCCCGTAGAAAAGCCTCATAACAGCGGTTTTAGCGTCGGCCAGACATTTTCCAGCAACTTGCCCTGAGCCCCGGCCGCCGGGTGCAGACCATCGGCCTGCATCAAGTCCGGATGACCGCCGACGCCGTCGAGGAAAAACGGTACCAGCGGGATCTTTTTATCGTCGGCGAGTTTGCCGTAGACCTCGGCGAAGGCATCGGTGTAACGCTTGCCATAATTGGGCGGCAGTTGCATGCCGAGCAACAGCACCTTGGCCCCACTCTGACGAGAACTGTCGATCATCGAGGCAAGATTTTGTTGCAATTGATTTGGCGGCATTCCGCGCAAGCCATCGTTGCCACCCAGTTCGAGGATCACCAGTTCCGGCTTATGCTCTGCAAGCAGCGCGGGCAGGCGCGCCTGGCCTCCGGCACTGGTGTCGCCGCTAATGGAAGCATTGACCACTTTGTCGTCGAAACCCTCCTGTTTGAGCCGTTGTTCGAGCAACGACACCCACCCCAAGCGGGTATCCAGTCCGAAACCGGCGCTGATACTATCGCCAACGATCAGGACAGTACCCGCCGCTGCGTTCTGGGCCATGCACATCAAGGCCAGGCCAGCACTCAAAAACCACACACGCATCGGATTCTCCATGGGCGCAAGCATTCTCACCGCGAAGAACCTCAGCAAAGTGGTTCCCAGCGCGGAAGGTGAACTGACTATCCTGCACGAACTCAGCCTGGAACTGAACAAGGGCGACAGCCTGGCCATCGTCGGCGCGTCCGGCTCCGGTAAATCCACCCTCCTCGGCCTGCTCGCCGGCCTCGACCTGCCGAGCAGTGGCGAAGTCATTCTGGCCGGCCAGGGCCTGAGCAATCTCGATGAAGACCAGCGCGCACGCATTCGTGCCGAGCATGTCGGTTTCGTCTTCCAGTCGTTCCAGTTGCTCGACAGCCTCAATGCGCTGGAAAACGTCATGCTGCCGCTGGAACTTGATGGCCGCAAAGATGCGCGCGAGCGTGCAACCGAATTGCTCCAGCGCGTCGGCCTCGGCCAACGCCTGACGCATTCACCGCGCCAACTCTCTGGTGGCGAACAACAGCGCGTGGCAATCGCCCGTGCCTTTGCTGCCGAGCCTGACGTGCTGTTTGCCGACGAACCCACCGGCAACCTCGACAGCCACACCGGCGAGCGCATCAGCGATCTGCTTTTCGAATTGAACAAGGAACGCGGCACCACCCTGGTGCTGGTGACCCACGACGAACGCCTGGCCCATCGCTGCCGGCGCCTGATCCGTCTTGAAGCCGGGCTGTTGGTCGCCCCTCTGGAGCCTTGATGGCACGTTTGCCGCTGTTGCGTCTGTTCAGTCTCGCCATACGCCAACTCATGCGCGATGCCCGCGCCGGGGAATTGCGCGTGTTGTTTTTCGCCTTGGTCGTCGCAGTGGCGGCGAGTACCGCCATCGGTTATTTCGGCGCCCGACTGAATGGCGCGATGATGCTGCGCGCCACCGAATTCCTGGGCGCCGATCTGGTGCTGGAGGGCAGCTCGCCAGCCCGTGAAGAACAGATCAGGAGCGGCACCGAGCTGCGTCTGAAGCATGCACAAGTGGTGGAGTTTTCCAGCGTCATTGCTACCGACAACGGCATTCAGCTGTCGAGCATCAAAGCCGTCGACCGCGCCTATCCGCTACGCGGCGAACTGAAGAGCGCGCCAGCCCCGTTCGCCACTGAAGAAACCGGCGGTGAACCGCAACCCGGCGAAGCCTGGGTCGAGGCACGCCTGCTGACCGCACTGGATCTGAAGATCGGCGACAGCATCGATGTCGGCATGAAGACGTTGAAACTGACCCGCGTGCTGACGTATGAACCGGATCGCGCCGGCAACTTCTATAGCCTCACGCCCCGAGTGATGATCAACATTGATGACCTCGCTGCCACCGGCGTGGTGCAACCCGGCAGCCGCGTGAGTTACCGCGAACTGTGGCGCGGTGAACCGCAGGCGCTGGAAACCTATCGGCAACTGATCAAACCCGGGCTCGCCGCGAACCAGCGGATTCAGGATGCCCGCGATGGCAACCGGCAGATTGGCGGTGCACTAGGCAAAGCCGAGCGTTATCTGAACATGGCCAGTCTGGTCGCCGTACTGTTGGCCGGGGTCGCAGTGGCGTTGTCGGCCAACCGTTTCGCCAGTCGCCGCTTCGACGCGAGTGCCTTGCTGCGTTGCCTCGGATTATCGCGCCGGGAAACCATGGTGCTGTTCAGTTTGCAGTTGACCGTGCTCGGCCTGCTCGCCGCACTCAGTGGCGCATTGCTCGGCTGGCTCGCGCAGTTGGGCTTGTTCGCCCTGCTCCATGACTTGCTGCCAACCGACGTCCCGCCGGGCGGTCTGTTTCCAGCCATCGCCGGGATCGGCACCGGGTTGGTGGCGCTGGCCGGTTTTGCCTTGCCGCCGCTCGCCGCGCTGGGCCGCGTGCCGCCGTTGCGTGTACTGCGCCGCGACATGCTGCCGATTCCGTCGAGTACCTGGATGGTTTACGGCGCAGCCTTGGGTGCGCTCGGCCTGATCATGTGGCGCCTGAGCCTCGATCTGCTGCTGACGTTCGCCTTGCTCGGTGGTGGTGTGGTTGCCGCGTTGGTGTTGGGCGGTCTGCTGTTGTTACTGCTGCAAAGCCTGCGGCGGATGCTCGCCCGCGCTTCGCTGCCATGGCGCTTGGGCCTGGGCCAGTTGCTGCGCCATCCGTTGGCAGCGGCCGGTCAGTCGTTGGCGTTCGGTCTGATTCTGCTGTCGATGGCTTTGATTGCCCTGCTGCGTGGCGAACTGCTCGACACCTGGCAAAACCAGTTGCCGAAAAATGCGCCGAACTACTTTGCTCTGAACATCCTGCCGGCAGACAAACAGGCGTTCACCGATCACCTGATCAAAGTGTCCGCGCAAGCCGCGCCACTGTATCCGGTGGTGCCGGGGCGATTGCTCAGCATCAACGGTGAAGCCGTGCAGCAAATCGTCAGCAAGGATTCGGCCGGCGACCGTGCCGTGCAGCGCGATTTGAGCCTGACCTGGGCGGCGGATTTGCCGGCGGGCAACAAGCTCACCGCCGGTGAGTGGTGGAAAGATCAGCCAACCGATGGCGTTCCCGGCGTATCGGTGGAAGGCAAAGTCGCCGAAAGCCTCAAGCTCAAACTCGGCGATCACATGGTGTTCAGCGTCGGCGGGGTCAATCGCGAGGCGAAGGTCACCAGCCTGCGCGAGATCAACTGGGACAATTTCCAGCCGAACTTCTTCATGATCTTCCAGCCTGGCACTTTGAAGGATCTGCCCGCGACCTACTTGACCAGTTTCTATCTGGCTCCGGGTCATGATCAGCAGATCGTCGAACTGTCGCGAACCTTTCCCGCTGTGACCATTCTTCAGGTCGAAGCGCTGCTGGAACAACTGCGCAGCATCCTCGCCCAAGTCACCCTGGCCGTGGAATATGTATTGTTGTTTGTCTTGGCGGCTGGAATGGCCGTGCTGTTTTCCGGCTTGCAGGCGACGCTCGATGAACGCATTCGCCAAGGCGCGCTGTTGCGTGCGCTGGGTGCGGAGCGGCAGTTGCTGATCAAGGCGCGGCGCATCGAGTTCGGCTTGCTCGGTGCAGTAAGTGGTTTGCTCGCAGCCATCGGTTCGGAAGTGGTGAGTCTGGTGCTGTATCGCTACGCGTTCGATCTGCCATGGCATCCGCATCCGTGGTTGTTGGTGCTGCCGCTGATTGGCGCGGCGCTGATTGGTGGTGCCGGCGTTTTCGGTACGCGCCGGGCGCTCAACGCAAGTCCACTGACAGTGTTGCGCGAGGGTTGATAGACTCAAGCGGTCTTAATCACAAGAAGTTGCCATGAGCCGTTATCGCCCTCCCCGCCCCGCCGGCACCGCGCTGATCACCCCCGAAGGTGAAGCGCGGATGCGTGCCGAATTTCATGAGCTGTGGCACGTGCGTCGCCCGCAAGTGACGCAATCGGTCAGCGAGGCGGCGGCTCAGGGCGATCGCTCGGAGAACGCCGAGTACACCTACGGCAAGAAGATGCTGCGCGAGATCGACAGTCGCGTGCGCTTTCTCACCAAACGTCTGGAGGCGTTGAAAGTCGTCAGTGAAAAACCCAGTGATCCGAACAAGGTCTACTTCGGCGCATGGGTGACCATCGAAGACGAAGACGGCAAGCAATCGCGCTACCGCATCGTCGGTCCGGATGAGCTGGATCTGAAACTGGGCCTGATCAGCATCGACTCGCCACTGGCCCGCGCCTTGATCGGCAAGGCGCTGGATGCAGAAGTCAGGGTGCAGACACCGACGGGTGAGCAGTTCGTTTACATCGTCGCCATCGACTATCCGTAAAGCCTGTCAGCGGCGAGTGATCAAACCCTGGCGCGCAACGCGGACCAGTTGCTTGATCATCTCCGGCGCATCCTCAGCGCTCGGCGCCTGAATCACCGCCAGATCAAAACTGTCACTGGCAAAACGTGCCAGCGACTCGCCGTCTTCGACAAACTGGATCAGGAACGCGGCAGGACCGCCGCTGCGACGTGGCCAGCCATCGAGATAACGCAACAGCGTCGGCTGATGTTTGCCGCCAAGGAGAATTTTCGGGTTGCGTTGAGTGATATGCGCAGTGATCGGCGCGGGACGTGCTGGAGGGCGTAGTGCATTCATCGTGTCGTGTCTCTGCCTCAAAAGTCTGCATGGCAGGTGAGAGGCAACACCGAACCAGCGCTTTAGCGGTATTTCGAAGCCCTGTTCCGGCTTCTGACGGCAACTGTTGAAGTCACCTGGCGCCCCGCAAGTAGCTGTTTAAATCGGCGCATGGGCAACATCCTAGAGAACGTGACCGATCAGTGTCAAGAATCAGCCGCAACAAAAAAGGCCCGCACAATGCGGGCCTATTCCTTGAGCCAGAGCGCTTAACCGGCGATGGCGCGATCGACCGAGAGCTTGCCGGCGCCCTCGATCAGGACGGCGAGGCTGCCACCGAGCAGGGCCAGCGCGAACTCGTAACCGTTGTTGGCCATAAACAGACCGTTACTGATGTGTACGGTGAAGATCGCCACCAGCGACAGGATGGTCAGACCCAATGCTGCCGGACGTACCAGCAGGCCGATGATCAAAGCCAGGCCAGCGAAGAACTCAGTACCGCCCGCCAGCGTCGCCATCAGGTAGCCCGGGTGCAGACCGATGCTGTCCATGTATTGCGCGGTGCCTGCCAGACCATAACCACCGAACAGACCGAAAAGTTTTTGCGAACCGTGAGCCGCGAAGATCACGCCGACAGCGATGCGCAGGATGGTCAGACCGTAGCCAGCGCGGGTGAACAGTACTTTGTTGATCAGAGAGCTCATGGGGCATTCCTTGTTTTTGCGAGAAGTTATGTGTGTTGGTTGGCCGCTATATTAATCAGTAAATTTCATGTTAAAAGCGCAAATATTCCGCCATAACAATCAGTTTATTAGATCATTTCCGTGAGACGACTTTTTGCGCCCCGGGCTCCAACGACTCCCGCTCCCGGTCGAACGCCAAGTAATACTTGTTCACGCTATTAACATAGCTGACCGGCCCCATTCCTACCTGCTCCATGGCGATGCGCTCGACCTGGAAGAACCACTGGTTAGGATTCAGCCCCCGCCGCCGGGCCTCAGCGCGCATGCCCTGCACGCGCTCGGGGCCGATGTTGTAGGCCGCCAAGGTAAAGGCCATACGCTCGCGCTCATTGAGCTTGGGGCTGTTGAAGAACTTGCGGCGGATCATCGCCAGATATTTGGCCCCGGCCTGCACATTCGCATCGAGATTCTGAATGTTGCTCACGCCGACTCGCTGAGCGGCGGACGGGGTGATCTGCATCAGCCCGGTCGGGCCGCTGCCGCTGCGGGCATTGGGTTGCAGGCGTGATTCCTTGAACGCCAGTGCGGCCAGATTGAGCCAGTCCATGTTCTGCGCCTGGGCGTGCTTTTGCAGGGTCGGGCGCAGTTTTTCCAGGCGCTGGCGATCAGCCTTGGCCAATGGATAGTGGACTTGATAGAGACGCCGATAGATGCGCAGAAACGCGGCATCTTCGTTGGACGGTTTCTTGTAACCACCGAGGAAGCGATCAATGCTCGCACGCAACATCGCAGCATCGCGGCGTACAAACCAGTATTCCTCGCCCGGCTCGCTGATCATCAGTTGCCGGTCAAAGCGCAGTTTCGGCAGGATCTTGCCCCAGCGTTCGGCAATCGGCTGCTCAACGATGGTCAGGTGAAAAATCCCGCCCTGAACCATCTCCAGCACATCCTCGACCGCCAGGGTCGGATCGACCCATTCGATCTTGATCGGCGCCAGTTTGTGCAACGCCAGTTTCTGATTGAGCTGACTGACCGCCTCCCCCGCCGCACTGCCGGTCGGCAACGCTAGGGTTTTGCCGGAGAGCTGCTCGACTTTGGTGTAGCGCCGCTCACCTTTGATCCCGACCAGCACCAGCGGTATGTTGCTGGCGATCGGTTCGCTGCTGGCCACGGCATAACCAGGTTGCAGATCGAGCAATTCACCCGGTGCGACCAGATCACCTTCGCCACGCTGCAAGGCGCCGAGCAGTTGATCCTTGGCTTTGGGAATGATTTTGAGGGTAAGTTGCTGGCCATCGCGGGCGTGGCCATTGAGGTATTGCTCAAAGGCACGCAGGCGATGGTATTCGACGCCGATGGCCTGGCCCTGGACTTCGCCGGAGCTGTTGCGGCTCTGGTTGACCAGCACGCGCAACACGCGGCTGCTGCGGATCTCGGACAGGTCGCGCACCTTGGCGGCCGGCACGGCTTGCAGCGGCCCGGGCAGGCGCGCAACCGCCGTCATCGGCAGCAGTAACGATCCACACAACAGCAGCAAAACCGAGGGACGAACCATCCACTCTCCGGAAAGAATAGGGGGCGATTTCATCTTTAAAATGTCGAAATCACCGACGAAAACAGAGCGCCATGAGCGCTGGCAACGTGCGAGAGACTGGCACAGTAATGGCACTTCTACCAAACCGGTCTGCGTCGCGGCATCAACAGACAGCTATAACTTGTTGTAGTTCTTGGCTTTTCTTATGAATCTACAGCTCTGGTATGCTTTCCGGCCTTCGGCCCGAGGTAGCAACCATGCAACTCATCGATATCGGCGTCAACCTGACCAATCCCAGTTTCGCCGACAAACATCAGGCCGTGCTTGATCGCGCCTATGCCGCCGGGGTTTGCCAGCTGGTGCTGACCGGCACCAGCGTCGAGGGCAGCGAACAGGCTCTGGAGCTGTGCCAGCAACTGGATGAGAGCGGTCAACGGCTGTTCGCCACCGCCGGTATTCATCCGCATTCGGCCAGTGACTGGAACGCTGACAGCGCCCGTCGTTTGCGTAGCCTGTTGCAAGAAAAAAACGTAGTCGCCGTGGGTGAATGCGGGCTGGATTTCAACCGTGATTTCTCGCCGCGCCCACAGCAGGAAAAAGTCCTCGAAGAACACTTGGCGCTGGCCGTTGAACTGCAATTGCCGGTGTTTCTGCATGAGCGTGATGCCAGCCAACGTTTGCTGGAAATCCTCAAAGGCTTCCGCGATCAACTGCCCGCCGCTGTGGTGCATTGCTTCACCGGCGAGCAAAAAGCCTTGTTCAGCTATCTCGACCTGGATCTGCACATCGGCATCACCGGCTGGATATGTGATGAGCGCCGGGGCACGCATTTGCATCCGCTGGTGAAAGAGATCAAACGCGGGCGCTTGATGCTGGAAAGTGACGCGCCTTACTTGCTGCCGCGCACCTTGCGACCAAAACCGAAAAACGGCCGCAATGAACCGGCGTATCTGACCGAAGTGCTGCGTGAAGTGGCGTTGCATCGCGGCGAAACCGAGGAAGATCTGGCAGCGCACACCACCGCGTGTGCCCGCACGTTTTACAACCTCCCGGCATTGGCGTAAGCCGCAAAAGATCGCAGCCTTCGGCAGCTCCTACAGGATGTACGCC
>NZ_JBSVXS010000094.1:0-21165 GCF_054070155.1 Pseudomonas sp. SDT291_1_S447 | reverse complement strand
AGCCAACACTTCAGTGAATGATCCACCGCTATCGCGAGCAGGCTCACTCCTACAGTTTTGACCGCAGTGATTGTCAGAGGAGTTTGTGTTCCATCGCGTATTTGACCAGTTCGGCCAGCGAGGTGATGTTGAGCTTTTGCATCAGCCGCGCCTTGTGGGTGCTGATGGTCTTGCTACTCAGCGCCAGTTGCTGGGCAATGTCGTTGACATTGGCGCCTTGGGCCAAGCGTTCGAACACCGAGAATTCGCGTTCGGACAATAGCGAATGCAGTGGCCGGGCATCGGTCAGGCCGACTTCGAAGACCATGCGATCGGCCAGATCCGGATCGATGTAACGCCCACCCGCCGCGACCTTGCGAATGGCGGTCAGCAACAGCGCCGGATCGCTGTCCTTGGTCGCATACCCGGCCGCGCCGACCTTGAGCGCCCGCGCGGCCATCTGCGCTTCGTCATGCATCGACAGCACCAGAATCGCCGGCGGATTGTTCAGTGCACGGATGCGCGGTATCGCTTCGAGGCCATTGACCCCTGGCATGGAAATGTCGAGTAGCACCACTTCGCACGGAATATGGCGCAGGGTCTCGAGCAATTGCTCGCCATTGCTCGCCTCGCCCACCACTTGCAGATCCTTGGCCAGGCCGATCAATTGCTTGATGCCCTCACGGACGATGGTGTGGTCTTCGGCTACCAGTACACGGATCACGGTTTTCTCCATTGTTCGAATTCAGCACCAGCATCATTCGCGAGCAAGCTCGCTCCCACATTGGAATGCATTTCTCTGTGGGAGCGAGCTTGCTCGCGAAGAGGCCAGCGCCGACACCACAAAACCCTCAGACCTCACTCACCGGCACCCGCACCACCAGACTGGTGCCCTCCCCCGGCTCACTCTCCAGCGTCAGCCGTCCACCCATGATCAGCACCCGCTCACGCATGCCCACCAGTCCAAACGACGTCGGCCGACCGGCAGCGGGGACAAATCCTACGCCATCATCACTGACCGTCAGACACAATTCGTCGCCTTCCAGCGCCAGCGTCAGTTCCACAGTATGCGCTTGGGCATGGCGCATCACATTGGTCAGCGCCTCCTGCAAGATCCGGAACAGACCAATCGCCTTGGCATCACTGAGCGCCGGCAGATTGTCCGGCACCTGCACCAGACACGGTATCTGTGTGCGCGCCTCGAAACGCCGCGCCTGCCATTCGATCGCCGACGCAATCCCGGCATCGAGAATCGGCGGTCGCAATGCCGTCGCCACATCGCGCACCAACTGGAACAGCTGGGCGATCAGGCGCTTCATGCTGTTCAACCGCTCGTTCAGCCCCGGATCGAGTTGCGCGTAGGCCAATTCGCACATCGATGTCTCCAGTTTCAGCACCGTCAACATCTGCCCCAGCTCATCGTGCACCTCGCGGGCGATCCGCGCCTTCTCTTCTTCGCGCACGCTCTCAAGGTGCGCCGACAGTTCACGCAGTTGCTCGCGCGACGCCGCCAGCTCCAGCTCGATACGCTTGCTTTCGGTGATGTCCCAAACGATGCCGTCCCAGACGTACGCGCCATCTTCAAGTTGCCGGGTGATCGCCTTGATCTCGGCCCAGCGCTGCTCGCCCTGACGCGTGAGGATTCGGCCCTGCCATGACCAATCGCTGTCGGTGTCCAGCGCCTGATCCTGAGTTTGGTGATAACTGGCCTTGTCGTCGGGATGCACCAGGCTGCGCAGACCCATGTCGCGATGCGCGATAGCGGCCGGTGCGTAGCCGACCAGACTTTCACTGCCCTCACTGATGTAGGCAAAGTCGATCTGCCCGGTCACCGGCGCCCGCTCCAGACGGAAGACCAGCCCCGGCACGTTGGCGGCGATACCTTGCAGGCGCGCCTCGCTTTCCTGCAACGCCGCCAGTGCACGGCGGCGCTCGGTGACATCCGTGAGGTAAACCACCAGATATTCGCTGTCGCGAAAACGCAGAAAACTCAGCGAAACATCCGCAGGCAAGACACTGCCATCGGCGCGCACGCAACTGGTTTCAAAACTCAGCGGCCCCTCTTCGCTGGCCCGTGCGCGCTTCCATAGATTGAGCCAGCGATCCATGTGCAGACCCGGCTCAAAGTCGATCAGCGGGCGCTCGATCAATCCGCCTGAGGGATAACCGAGCATGACTTCCGCCGCACGATTGGCGTAGCGCACATGGCTGTCCCAGTTGACCCAGAGGATGCCGACAGTGCTTTGATCGATGGAGAACTGCGTCAACCGCAGCGCTTCTTCGCTGGCCGCGCGCAAGGCGATGTCTTCCCGGGCGGCCAGCAGCCGCTGTTCGAGGCTGTGCTGTTGGCGGCGCTGCCAGAATACGATCGCGACACAACTCAACAGCATTACCGCGAACAACAGACTGAGGTTCTGCCAGAAGCCCGGTGACTCCGAGAGTCGTGGATATTTCGGTTGCAGCCATTGGCTGTGCAATTGCTCCAGATCCTTGGCCGGGATTGCACGCAAGGCGCTTTGGACGATGCCAGCCAACTCTGGCCAATCGCGGCGCGAGCCGACTCGCAACAGTTGCGGCAGGCCGATATCGCCGACCACCACCAGTTCGGCGAACTCCGGTTCTACCGACAAGCGTCCGAGCTGCGCCTCATCGACCACGGCGTAAGTGGCCTGCTGACTCAACAGCAACTGCAAGGCCTGACGCTCCAGCGGCACACCTTGCAGATTCAAATGCGGATAGTTGCCGCGCAGATAGTCGGCGGTGCTGCTGGGCATGCGCACGGCGACGCGGGTCTGGCTGTCGAGTTTCTCCAGATCGACCACACTACTGGCCTTCTGGTCGCTGACCACCAGTTGCGGGACACGCATGTAAGGATCGGAGAACTGCCACAGGCGCAGCGCACTCGGGGTCTGACTCAGGCCCGGAGCGATATCGATCTCGCCCTCACGCACGGCGGCTTCCAATTGCGCGAGATCCTGAAAATTGCGCCAGCTCAATTCGACATTGAGCGTCTTGGCCAACAACTTCATCAGCTCGACGTTGGCCCCCGACAACCGCTGCAAGCGCCGGTCGTATAGCGCGTACGGCGCTTGCAACACCAGGCCGACGCGCAATTCATTGTGCTGCGCCAGCCATTGCTGCTGGCTCGCCGACAACTGTGCGAGATGAGACGGCGGCGCAGGCGCCGCCCAGCCCATCAAGGGAAAGCACAAACAGCCGATAACCCACAGGCAGCAAAATCGCTTCATTGAAGTCTCATACACTGACAAATTCTGACCAACCCATTAGGCTGCCGGGATACTTTCTGGCCTGGAATAACCGATGCCCTCTGTTTACCGCCTGGCAATGCCAGCATTGTGCCTGTCGCTGCTCCTGCCTTGTGCGTTTTCCGTCAACGCCGCCGACCCCGCCCCTGCGGCGGAAAAACCGGCAGAAGAAAAACCGGCCGAACGCCAGCCACTGCTTGAGCGTAGTCAGGAAGAGGCCGCCGCACTGGAACGTAAAGTCCCGGCGCAAGAACAGCAACAGTTGCAGGCCGGCAGCGACACCTTTCTCGCCCTGTGGAAACCGGCCAACACCGCCGAGCCCAAAGGCGCGGTGATCATCATCCCCGGCGCCGGCGAAACCGCTGACTGGCCGCAGGCAATCGGCCCATTGCGACAAAAACTGCCAAACGCCGACTGGAGCAGCCTTAGCATCACGCTGCCAGATCTGCAAAGCGATGCGATTGCCCCGCGTGTAATTGAGCCAGCCGCAGCGCCGAAGGCACCGGAAAGCGGCAGCAAGGATGCCACCACTGCACAACCGATCGAGCAGGCGGCGGGTGGTGAAGCCGAAGTGGCGGATCAAGTGGTCGCCGAAACCACTGAAGAACAATCCAAGGCAGACGCAGAACGAATCTTCGCGCGCATCGACGCGGCGATTGCCTACGCCGAGCAGCAGAGCGCACGCAGCATAGTCGTGCTCGGACACGGCACCGGTGCCTATTGGGCCGCGCGCTACTTGAGCGAAAAACAAACTTCGCAGGTCGAAAAGTTCGTCATGGTTGATGTGCAGACACCGACCAAGGCCAAACCGGCGCTGGTAGAACTGACACCGACGCTGAAACTGCCGACCGTGGATATTTTCTACATGGACAAGCCGCTGGATCGCAACGCTGCGCTGGAGCGCATGCAGGCGAGCAAACGTTTGAAGACTTCGGCGTTCAGCCAGGTCGCGCTCAAGGCTTTGCCGGATAACAAGGCAGAACAGGAACAGCTGTTCCGCCGGGTGCGTGGCTGGTTGAATCCGCAGAACACGGACTGACCGAATAAGACCGAGGCGCCTTCATTCGCGAGCAAGCTCGCTCCCACACTTGATCACTTTCCCTGAGCTGGAATGCGTTCGAATGTGGGAGCGAGCTTGCTCGCGAAGGGGCCATCACCGGCAACACAGCTCTAACGGTTAGCGAAAATCCCGCCGCTCACGAATCAACGTGTAGGCACTGTGCAACTCGCGGGTTTTCTCGGTCGCTTCACGCACCTGCAATGGCGTCGCTCCCGTACCGGCAATCTTGTCCGGGTGATGACGACTGAGCAGACGTCGATAGGCCCGTTTGATCTGCGCCGGTTCACTCGACGCCGACACGCCCAATAAACGCATCGCCTCCTGATAGCTCACCGCGGCACTGACGATCGGTCGTTTACCCGGCTCGTAATCACTGGCCAATGCCTGCACCTGATGTGTCGTCCAGCCCAGCCACTTGCCCCACTGCGCCAGCAATTCACGCTCACTGACACCCGCGCGGCCATCGGCCCAGACCATCCGCCAACAGGCGCGCAACACACCTTCGGCGGCATGCGGCTGGGTGCTGAGGCGGCGCAGATAACCGCGCAGACTGTCACTGCCGGACTTGCCGCGGTTGAACGCGGCAATTGCACGACGCGTCGCCGGCTCACCCATTTCCAGCGCACGCATCTCGTTGCGCGCCTGCTGGATATGGCCATCGGTGACTCGACCGTCACTCTTGGCCAGACGGCCGAGCAACACAAACAACAGCTCGTCGTTACGCAACATCGGCCGACCGCCGAGTTTTTCCCGCAGATGCCCCCAGCTCTGCAAGTGCAAACGCCGATCCAGCGCTTGCCCCAACAATGCCCCAAGCATGGCCCCCGGAATGCTGGCAATCGCAAAACCCGCTCCGGCTCCAATCAGAGTCCCTGGCCACAACATGTCAGCGACTCGCTTCTATCAAGGTTTCAGCTTCGGCCAGACGCTCGTGCGTACCGACATCGACCCAGTGACCTTTCAGACGCTCGCCCGTGACTTCGCCAGCCGCCATGGCGTTGCGCAACAGCGGTGCCAGTTTGAAAGCACCGTCGGCGCAGCCGTCGAACAACTGAGGATGCAGCACCGCGATGCCGCTGTAGGTCAGGGTTGCAGCGTCCGGCTGACCGTCGTGCACCTTGCCATCGACCAAAGTGAAATCTCCACTCGGGTGATGCGCCGGGTTGTCCGCCAGCACCAGATGCGCCAGGCCGTTGATCGGCTGGTGCAGCACGCTGAAATCGTAATCGGTCCAGATATCACCGTTGACCACCAGAAAGGCATCATCGCCGAGCAGCGGCAGCGCACGGAAAATCCCGCCGCCGGTTTCCAGTGGCTCACCTTCCGGCGAGTACTGAATGCTCACGCCAAACTGCGAACCGTCACCCAGGTAATCTTCGATCTGCTGGCCGAGCCAGGCGTGGTTGATGACGATCTCGTTGAACCCCGCGGCCGCGAGGGCGCGCAGGTGATATTCGATCAGGGGGACGCCGCCGGCACGCACCAGCGGTTTCGGAGTGGTCAGGGTCAGCGGGCGCATGCGCTCGCCTTTGCCTGCCGCCAGAATCATTGCCTTCATGCCGTCGCTCCAACCCGCAGGCTGGTGAACAGCGTTTGCAGTTCCGCCAGTTCAGGACGACGCGCAATCACCGCTTCTATATAAGAGAAGAAACGCGGCACGTCGGCCAGATAACGCGGCTTGCCGTCGCGGTGACAGATGCGGGCAAAGATGCCGATGACTTTCAGGTGACGCTGCACGCCCATCAGATCGCTGGCGCGCAGGAAGTCTTCGAAGTCCGGCTGCACCGGGATGTTCAGCGCCGAGGCTTGTTGCCAGTAACTTTCCAGCCAGCCTCGTACGCGTTCTTCAGGCCAGCTGAGAAACGCATCTTTGAACAGACAGGTCACGTCGTAGGTCACCGGACCATAGACCGCATCCTGGAAATCCAGCACACCGGGATTCGGCTCGCTGATCATCAGGTTGCGCGGCATGTAGTCGCGGTGCACCAGCACTTTCGGCTGCGCAAGGGCGCTGTCGATCAACAGGTCGCTGACGTGTTGCCATTGTTGCTGCTGGGTCGCGTCGAACTCGATCCCGAGCTCACGCTTCACGTACCACTCGGGGAACAGTTCCAGTTCACGGCGCAGCAACGCCACGTCGTAACTCGGCAACGGCGCGACCATCGGCAACTGCTGAAAAGCCAGCAGCGCTTGCAGGGCATCGTCGAACAAAGCGTCGGCATTCTCGCCATCGATCACGTCGAGATAGGTCTTGTTGCCCAGGTCATTGAGCAAAAGAAAACCGCGTTCGAGGTCTTCGGCATAAATTTTCGGCACGTTTATTCCGGATTTCGCCAGCAAAAAGGCGATATCCACGAACGGTTTGCAGTTTTCCTGGGGCGGCGGCGCGTCCATCACGACAAAGCTGCGACCCTCACCTTCCCAACGGAAGTAACGGCGAAAACTCGCGTCGCTGCTGGCCGCAGTCAACGTGGCCGGGGGCACGGCGCCCCAGCCCTGATCTGCAAACAGGTTTGCCAACTGCTCATCGAGCCAAACTTTCAGGTGTTGCAAGCGTACATCTTGGTCAGGCATTGCAAGGGTCTCCGACGGCGCTAGCCGTCAAGCGGGTCATGCTTTATTATCCAGCATCTTTTTCAGACCATCGAGAGGCGTGCGGCCCACACCGCGGGCAGATGGCACGCAGGAAGCCCGGACTAATAAGATGGCATTGAAATCCCCCGCGTTACGTAAAAAATTTCCGTTGTTGGTAACCGGCAGTCTGCTGGCTATGCAACCTCTGGCCAGTCAATTCGTTGTTGCCGCCGAGCAGTATGACTGCTCCGTCTCGGCTTCGGGTGGTTGGGCCTGTGCGCCCAAATCAACCGCTGCTGCGTTGCCGCCGCGCCCGGTGCATGACGGCAGTGCCGTCAGCGCCACTGGCGAAGCCGCGACCGAGAACGGTTCGGTTGCCGACACAGCGCCTAAAACGGCGCTGGTCACCGAAGCCAAGGGCCGCGGTCTGAAATCCCGTAGCGAAGACTTCAGTCACCTCGACTGGGTTCCGCGCGAGAAGCTCACCGCCGCCCAATTGGCCGAGACCGGGCCTTACTGCTCTGGTGCCTATATCGAACCGATTCGTCCTGGCATGAATGACAAGACGAACAAAAGCGATGCTCCGACCTTTATCGGCGCAAAAGCCTCGCGCTATAACACCGATGATCAAGTCGGTACGCTGGCCGGCGATGTCGTCCTGCGTCAGGGCAGCATGCAGGTCGAGTCCGACGAGGCCAGCCTGTATCAGGCCGAGAGCCGCGCCGAACTCAATGGCGATGTGCGCATCCGCGACAACGGCGCGCTGATCGTTGGCGACCACGCCGATGTGCAGCTCGACACCGGTGAAGCCAAAGTCGACAACGCCGAGTACGTGATGCACAAATCGCGTATCCGCGGCAACGCGCTGTACGCCAAGCGTGCGGAAAACGCGATCATCCGCCTGAAGGACGGCACGTACACCACGTGCGAACCGAACAGCAACGCCTGGCAGCTCAAGGGCAACAACATCACCTTGAACCCGGCTACCGGCTTCGGTACCGCGACCAACGTGACGTTGCGCGTAAAAGACATTCCGATTCTGTACACGCCGTACATCTATTTCCCGATCGATGATCGTCGCCAGTCGGGCTTCCTGCCGCCGACCATCGGCAGCGGCAGCGACACCGGCTTCATGCTGGTCACACCGTACTACTTCAACCTGGCGCCGAACTACGACGCCACGTTGTACCCGCGTTACATGAGCAAGCGTGGCATGTTGGTGGAAGGCGAATTCCGTTACCTGACCAAGTCGAGTGAAGGTCAGTTCGGTGCGGCTTACCTCAATGACGAGGACGATGATCGCAAGCGTCAGTCCGACTACAACGAGACTCGCTACATGTACAACTGGCAGCACAAGGGCGGTCTCGACTCCCGTGTGCTCACCCAGGTTGACTACACCAAGATCAGCGACCCTTATTACTTCCAGGATCTGCAGACCGATCAGATTGGGGTGAAATCCGAAGACTTCGTCAACCAGCAGGGTTCGGTTACCTATCGTGGTGACAGCTACACGGCTCGTCTGAATGCTCAGCAGTACCAACTGGCTACGGTTTCGAACATCACGCCGTATGGCCGTCTGCCGCAGATCACCTTCAATGGTCAACTGCCGTATCACCCGGAAGGTCTGAATTTCGATTACGAGACCGAGCTTGTCCGTTTCGACCGTGACCTGAGAAGTGGCACTTTTGTGCAGGAAGACGGCGTCACGACCGAGTCGCGGCTGGACAACAACGTTACGGGTCTGGCACGTGCCAATGGCGACCGTTTGAATCTCAAGCCGGGTGTCAGCCTGCCGATGAACTGGACTTATGGCTTCCTGAAGCCATCGCTGAAGTATCAGTACACCCAGTATCAACTGGATCTGGACGGTACCGGTAAACAAGACATCATTGACCAGCAGGCTGCAGCAGCACGTGATGGCACCAGATACGTAGGTGGCAAGTTCGGTAGCAACCAGAACCGTGGCGTACCAATTGCCAGCATCGACAGCGGCCTGTACTTCGACCGCAATACGTCTTTCTTCGGCAAGAACTATCGCCAGACACTGGAACCGCGACTGTTCTACCTCTATGTACCTGAGGAGAATCAGGAAGACATTCCTGTATTCGACACCAGCGAGTACACCTTCAACTACGCCTCGCTATTCCGCGACAACCGTTTCTCCGGCTCCGACCGTGTCGGCGACGAGAACAAACTGTCGCTGGGCGTAACCAGCCGCTGGATCGAAGACGACGGTTTCGAACGTCAACGCATCAGTGTCGGCCAGGCTCTGTACTTCAAGGATCGCGAAGTTCAACTGCCAGGTATCGACGCCAAAACCCGTGACAGCGCGAAATCCAACGTTTCGCCATATGCACTGGAATACGAATACCGCTGGAACCGCGACTGGCGCACCACTGCCGACTACAACTGGGATCCGGACAGCCGCAGCCCGCGTTCCGGCAGTGCGATGTTCCACTATCAGCCTGAAGACAACCCGAACAAGGTTATCAACGCCGGCTATCGCTATCGCAACGACCAGATCCGCTACGACCAGACAACGGGCAAGTGGCAGATGGGTGGCGACTACGGCACACCTGGCACAGCTGGCTATGTGAAGGACTACTACAAGATCCAGCAGCATGACTTCTCGGTCATCTGGCCGATCGTTCCGCAGTGGAACGCGATCAGCCGCTGGCAGTACGACTACAACCGCAACCGTACTCTGGAAGCCTTCGGTGGTTTCGAGTACGACAACTGCTGCTGGAAGTTGCGCTTGATCAACCGTTACTGGGTTTCCTATGACGAGTTCAGCCAGGATGCTCCGCAAAACGAAAAAGGCGACCATGGCGTCTTCCTCCAAATTGTTCTGAAGGGACTCGGCGGCCTCACCGGCGCCAAGGTAGAGAGCTTCCTCGACAAAGGCATTCAAGGTTATCGTGAACGTGAAGACCAAGCTTTCTGATTGTCTGCGCCCGCTGATGCTGGGCGCGCTGTTCCTGGGTACTGCGGCTAACGCCGCAGTTCAATCCATCGACAAAGTGGTAGCAATCGTCGACAACGACGTGGTCATGCAAAGCCAACTGGACCAGCGCGTCCACGAAGTGCAGCAGACCATCGCCAAGCGTGGCGGCGGTTTGCCGCCTCCTGGCGTACTGGATCAACAGGTGCTCGAGCGCCTGATCGTCGAAAACCTGCAACTGCAGATTGGCGAGCGTTCCGGCATCCGCATCACCGATGAAGAATTGAACCAGGCAGTCGGTACCATTGCTCAGCGCAACAACATGACGGTTGAGCAGTTCCGTGCTGCTCTGGCTCGCGACGGCCTGTCCTACGACGATGCCCGTGACCAGATCAAACGTGAAATGGTCATCAGCCGTGTGCGTCAGCGTCGCGTGGCAGAACGCATTCAGGTCTCCGAACAGGAAGTGAAAAACTTCCTCGCCTCCGACCTGGGCAAAATGCAACTGTCCGAAGAACTGCACCTGGCCAACATCCTGATCCCGACGCCGGAAAGCGCCAACTCTGACGCGATTCAGAGTGCTGCCCGTCAGGCCATGGAGGTTTACCAGCAGCTCAAGCAAGGCGCTGACTTCGGTCAGATGGCCGTTGCCAAATCCGGCAGCGACAACGCTCTGGAAGGCGGCGACATGGGCTGGCGTAAAGCCGCGCAACTGCCACCGCCGTTCGACCGCGAGCTGAGCAGCATGGCCGTCGGCGACATCACTCAACCTGCACGCACACCGGGTGGTTTCATCATCCTCAAGCTGCTGGCCAAGCGTGGTGGCGAAGCGCAGATGCGTGACGAAGTGCATGTTCGTCACATTCTGGTGAAGCCAAGCCCGATTCGTGATGAAGCGAAAACCAAAGCGCTGGTTCAATCTTTGTATGAACGCATCGTGGCCGGTGAAGACTTCGCCACTCTGGCGAAAAACTACTCAGAAGACCCGGGCTCGGCGCTTAACGGCGGCGACCTGAACTGGATCGACCCGAACGCATTGGTACCGGAATTCCGCGAAGTGATGGCCAAGACCCCACAAGGTCAGCTGTCCAAGCCGTTCCAGACCCAATACGGTTGGCACGTTCTGGAAGTCCTTGGCCGCCGCGCTACCGACAGCACCGAACAAGCCCGCGAGCAGCAAGCCATGACCGTACTGCGTAACCGCAAATACGACGAAGAGTTGCAAACCTGGCTGCGTCAGATCCGTGACGAAGCGTACGTAGAGATCAAACTCCCTGGTGCAGACCAGGCAGCGCAGTGAAACCCAAGCGTTTCGCGCTGACACCCGGCGAACCAGCCGGCATCGGTCCCGACCTGTGCCTGCTGCTCGCCTCGCAAGCCCAGCCACATCCCCTGATTGCCATCACCAGCCGCGACCTGCTCACCGAGCGGGCCGCGCAGCTGGGGCTGGCCGTCAACTTGCTGGATATCGGCCCGAATCACTGGCCGGACGCCCCGGCACCCGCAGGCAGCCTGTATGTCTGGGATACGCCGCTGAGCGCCCCCGTGGTTGCCGGGCAACTGGATAAGGCCAACGCTGCGTTCGTCCTCGAAACCCTGACCCGCGCCGGCAACGGCTGCCTCAACGGCGACTTCGCCGGGATGATTACCGCCCCTGTACACAAAGGCGTGATCAACGAGTCGGGCATCGCGTTCTCCGGACACACCGAATTCCTCGCCGACCTGACTCACACCGCCCAAGTGGTGATGATGCTCGCCACCCGTGGCTTGCGCGTGGCACTGGTCACCACTCACCTGCCCCTGCGCGAGATTGCCGATGCGATCACGCCAGAACGGCTGGAGCGGGTCACACGGATTCTGCACCACGACCTGCAAAACAAATTCGGCATCGCCCAGCCACGCATCCTGGTCTGCGGACTCAACCCGCACGCCGGTGAAGGCGGCCACTTGGGCCATGAAGAAATCGACATCATTGAACCGACATTAGAGCGCCTGCGCGGCGAGGGCATGGACCTTCGTGGCCCGCTGCCTGCCGACACTCTGTTTACCCCCAAATATCTGGAGCACTGCGACGCAGTGCTGGCGATGTACCACGACCAGGGTTTGCCTGTGCTCAAGTACAAAGGCTTCGGCGCTGCCGTCAACGTGACCCTTGGTCTGCCGATCATCCGCACGTCGGTCGATCACGGCACCGCCCTGGATCTGGCCGGTAGCGGCAAGATCGACACCGGCAGCCTGCAAGTCGCCCTGGAAACCGCCTACCAGATGGCCGAGACCCGTTTATGACCGAGCAATACCAACACAAGGCGCGCAAACGCTTTGGCCAGAACTTCCTGCACGATGCCGGCGTTATCGACCGTATCCTGCGCTCCATCAGCGCCAAGTCTGAAGACCGCCTGCTGGAAATCGGCCCGGGCCAGGGCGCATTGACCGCCGGCCTGCTGAACTCCGGCGCGCAACTCGATGTAGTGGAGCTGGACAAGGATCTGATCCCGATCCTCAACCAGCAGTTTGCCGGCAAGAGCAATTTCAACCTGCATCAGGGCGATGCACTGAAGTTCGACTTCAACAGCCTGAACGCCGCGCCGAATAGTCTGCGTGTGGTCGGCAACCTGCCGTACAACATTTCGACACCGCTGATTTTTCACCTGCTGAACAACGCCGGCATCATCCGCGACATGCACTTCATGCTGCAGAAAGAAGTGGTCGAACGTCTGGCTGCCGGCCCGGGCGGTGGTGACTGGGGTCGCCTGTCGATCATGGTTCAGTACCACTGCCGCGTAGAGCACCTGTTCAACGTTGGCCCGGGCGCGTTCAACCCGCCGCCTAAAGTCGATTCAGCCATCGTCCGACTGGTGCCGCACGCGGTACTGCCGCACCCGGCCAAGGATCACAAGCTACTGGAGCGAGTCGTGCGCGAAGCCTTCAACCAGCGTCGCAAAACATTGCGCAACACCCTCAAGCAATTGCTCAGCAACGCCGAAATCGAAGCCGCCGGCGTCGATGGCAGTCTGCGTCCGGAGCAACTGGATCTGGCCGCGTTCGTACGCCTGGCCGACCAGCTTGCGGTACAAGTCCCGGCCTCCCCCGCCGCCGACTGATAAACGATGAACGCTATCGGGCAGGACGCCACTCTGGTTTACTGCCCGATACTTGCCTAGACTGATTCCCCATCAGCTACGCCCCGCGTTCCGCTTCGTTTAAGGCCTCTTGCATGTCCGATTCCCGTTACCAGGTCGATGTCAGCGTCGTTACCCGCTATCTGGCAGACCAATCGCAACCCGAGCACGACCGCTTCGCCTTCGCCTACACCATCACTGTGCAGAACAATGGCGAGCAACCCGCACGCCTGATGTCACGGCATTGGGTGATCACCGATGGCGACGGCCATGTCGAAGAGGTGCGTGGCGCCGGCGTGGTGGGTCAGCAACCGTTGATCGATGCTGGCCAGAGTCATACCTACAGCAGCGGTACAGTGATGACCACCAAGGTCGGCACCATGCAGGGCACCTATGAAATGGTCGCCACTGACGGTAAACATTTCGACGCCATCATCAAACCTTTCCGCCTGGCGGTGCCCGGAGCCCTGCACTGATGGCAACGTATGCCGTTGGCGACCTGCAAGGCTGCCTCGAACCACTCAAGTGCCTGCTCAAGCAAGTAGCGTTCGACACGAAACTCGATCGGCTATGGCTGGTGGGTGATCTGGTCAATCGTGGCCCGCAGTCATTGGACACCCTGCGCTTTTTGTATGGCATGCGTGAATCGCTGGTCTGCGTGCTGGGCAATCACGATCTGCACCTGCTGGCTGCGGCTAAAAACATCGAGCGCCTGAAGAAGTCCGACACCCTGCGCGAGATTCTCGAAGCACCGGACAGTGCCGAGTTGCTGGAATGGGTGCGCCAACAAAAGCTCATGCACTACGACGAGCAGCGCGATGTCGCCATGGTCCACGCCGGCATACCACCACAATGGTCGCTGAGCCGCGCACTGAAGTGCGCCGCCGAAGTCGAATCGGCCCTGCGTGACGACAATCTGTTCCCTGCGTACCTCGACGGCATGTACGGCAACGACCCGGCGAAATGGGACAACGACCTTAAAGGCGTGACCCGCCTGCGCGTCATCACCAACTATTTCACGCGGATGCGCTTCTGCACTGCCGAGGGCAAGCTCGACCTCAAGAGCAAGGAAGGCCTCGACACCGCGCCCGCCGGTTACAAACCGTGGTTCCAGCATAAAGAGCGCAAGACGAAAGGTTTGCGAATCATCTTCGGCCACTGGGCGGCACTCGAAGGCAATATCCATGAGCCAGGTATCTCGGCGCTGGACACCGGTTGTGTCTGGGGCGGCAGCCTGACCCTGATGAATGTCGACAGCGGCGAACGGCTGTCGTGCAAATGCGACGAACACGGCGGACTCGCGCCAACTGTCGCACCACTTATCCCCCAAACTTCGCCAGTCAGCGCACCGCGTTAGACTGCGCTTTCAGCCGAGCAACAGGAACCCGCCATGAGCGAATTCAAACGAATCCCCCCGGAACAGGCCCAGGCCCTGCGTGAACAAGGTGCCGTCGTCGTCGACGTACGCGACCCGGCGACTTTCGCCGCCCTGCACATCAGCGGCTCGAAGCATCTGGACAATCATTCCCTGCACGCTTTCATTCAAGGCGCTGACCTTGATGCACCGACCGTGGTCGTCTGCTACCACGGCAACTCCAGCCAGGGTGCTGCGGCCTACCTGATCAGCCAAGGCTTCTCCGACGTTTACAGCATGGACGGCGGCTTCGAACTGTGGCGTACGACTTATCCTGCGGAAACTGCGCAAGGCACCGCCGAATAATTTTTTTGTCACGCGCAGGCCCCGGCTTCCGTGGGCCTGCGCGGGCAGACGAACGGTCTTGCCACAACTAATTACGTATCTCGCCTTTACCTCCCGAATTCCCAACTATCCTTAAGCCCAGGCCATCCAAATCAGGGGAGAGCCGGTACACCGGCGCACGGGTCATCGGGAGTGACTTTCACGATTGTCGATCGTGGAAGTGTTCTGGGGGGTAAACAAACAGCTGCCAAAACGGCTGTTTGCCAGCATCGACTGAGTGATCCGGCGTCGGCTCCACGTATCGAGCGAGGTGACGTCATGAGTATCTTTAGCCACTTCCAACAACGCTTCGAGTCCACACGCCAGGAAGAACTCTCGCTGCAAGAGTACCTGGAGCTGTGCAAGAAAGACCGTAGCGCCTACGTTTCCGCCGCCGAGCGTCTGTTACTGGCCATCGGCGAGCCGGAACTGCTCGACACCTCGACCAACTCGAGGCTGTCACGCATCTTCTCCAACAAGGTGATCCGTCGCTATCCGGCCTTTGAAGACTTCCACGGGATGGAAGAATGCATCGACCAGATCGTTTCGTATTTCCGCCATGCCGCCCAAGGCTTGGAAGAGAAGAAACAAATCCTCTATCTGCTCGGCCCCGTCGGCGGCGGTAAATCGTCCTT
Organism: Pseudomonas sp. SDT291_1_S447; assembly: GCF_054070155.1. NCBI lineage: Bacteria > Pseudomonadati > Pseudomonadota > Gammaproteobacteria > Pseudomonadales > Pseudomonadaceae > Pseudomonas > Pseudomonas sp. SDT291_1_S447. Next base: position 5,853 of record NZ_JBSVXS010000094.1, on the reverse strand, counting down.
GGCCGAGAAGCTGAAACAACTGATTGAAAAAGTGCCCTTCTATGCGATCAAGGGCTCGCCGGTATTCGAATCACCACTGGGTCTGTTCAACGCCACCGAAGATGGCGCGATCCTCGAAGAAGACTTCGGTATCCCACGGCGCTACCTGAACACCATCATGTCGCCATGGGCGACCAAACGCCTGGCCGAATTCGGCGGCGACATCAGCCAGTTCCGCGTGGTCAAGCTGTACCCGTCGATCCTCAACCAGATCGCCGTGGCCAAGACCGAACCGGGTGACGAGAACAACCAGGACATCTCGGCGCTGGTCGGTAAGGTCGACATCCGCAAACTCGAGGAATACCCACAGAACGACGCCGACGCCTACAGCTACTCCGGTGCGCTGTGCCGGGCCAACCAGGGCCTGATGGAATTCGTCGAAATGTTCAAGGCACCGATCAAGGTGCTGCACCCATTGCTCACCGCGACTCAGGAAGGCAACTACAACAGTACCGAAGGCCTCGGCGCGATTCCGTTCACCGGGATCCTGCTCGCCCACTCCAACGAATCGGAATGGCACACCTTCCGCAACAACAAGAACAACGAAGCGTTCATCGACCGGATCTACATCGTCAAAGTGCCGTACTGCCTGCGCGTCAGTGACGAAGTGAAGATCTACGACAAACTGCTGTTCAACAGCTCCCTGGCCAAAGCGCATTGCGCGCCGGACACCTTGAAAATGCTGGCGCAGTTCACTGTCCTGTCACGCCTCAAGGAGCCGGAAAACTCCAACATCTATTCGAAGATGCGCGTCTACGACGGCGAAAACCTCAAGGACACCGATCCAAAGGCCAAGTCGATTCAGGAATACCGCGACTCGGCAGGTGTCGATGAAGGCATGAACGGTCTGTCGACCCGCTTCGCCTTCAAGATCCTCTCCAAGGTGTTCAACTTCGATCCACATGAAATCGCCGCCAACCCGGTGCACCTGCTCTATGTGCTGGAACAGCAAATCGAACAGGAACAGTTCCAGGCGGAAACCCGCGAGCGCTACCTGCGCTACCTGAAGGAATACCTGGCACCGCGTTATATCGAATTCATCGGCAAGGAGATCCAGACCGCGTACCTCGAGTCTTACAGCGAGTACGGCCAGAACATCTTCGACCGCTACGTGCTGTACGCCGACTTCTGGATTCAGGATCAGGAGTACCGCGACCCGGAAACCGGCGAAATCCTCAACCGCGTCGCGCTGAACGAAGAACTGGAGAAAATCGAGAAACCGGCCGGCATCAGCAATCCGAAGGATTTCCGCAACGAGATCGTCAACTTCGTATTGCGCGCGCGGGCCAACAACAACGGCAAGAACCCGACCTGGCTCAGCTACGAAAAACTGCGGGTGGTCATCGAGAAGAAAATGTTCTCCAACACCGAGGATCTGCTGCCGGTCATCAGCTTCAACGCCAAGGCCAGCAAGGAGGACCAACAGAAGCACAACGACTTCGTCACTCGCATGGTCGAACGTGGCTATACCGACAAACAGGTACGACTGCTGTCCGAATGGTACCTACGGGTCCGGAAGTCGCAGTGAAGCAGCAGCAAGCTTCCAGCTACGAGCTGCAAGAACAAAGCGCGTAACCCACTGATGCCCGGGAACCTGCTTTTACTTGCAGCTTGAGGCTCACAACTTGAAGCTGCCCGGAGGGCTTCCTATGAGTTATGTGATCGACCGACGTCTCAATGGCAAGAACAAGAGCACGGTGAACCGCCAGCGTTTCCTGCGGCGCTACCGCGACCACATCAAGAAGGCTGTCGAAGAGGCGGTCAGCCGGCGTTCCATTACCGATATGGAGCACGGCGAACAGATCAGCATTCCCGGTCGCGACATCGACGAACCGGTGCTTCACCATGGTCGCGGCGGCAAGCAGACCGTGGTTCATCCGGGGAACAAGGAATTCACCGCTGGCGAACACATCGCCCGCCCGCCGGGAGGTGGCGGCGGACGCGGCCCGGGCAAGGCCGGCAATTCCGGCGAGGGTATGGACGAGTTTGTCTTCCAGATCACCCAGGAAGAATTTCTCGAATTCATGTTCGAAGACCTTGAGCTGCCGAACCTGGTCAAGCGCAACCTCAGCGGCACCGACACCTTCAAAACCGTGCGCGCCGGCATCAGCAATGAAGGCAACCCGTCACGCATTAACATCATCCGCACCCTGCGTTCGGCCCACGCACGGCGCATTGCGCTGTCCGGCAGCAGCCGCGCCAAACTGCGCGAAGTCAAAGAAGAACTTGAACGTCTGAGACGCGAAGAGCCAGACAACTTCGGCGATATTCAGGAACTCGAGGCGGAAATCGAAAAACTCAGCGCGCGTATCCATCGCGTGCCGTTCCTCGACACCTTCGACTTGAAATACAACCTGCTGATCAAACAGCCAAACCCCAGTTCGAAAGCCGTCATGTTCTGCCTGATGGACGTTTCCGGCTCCATGACCCAGGCGACCAAGGACATCGCCAAACGCTTTTTCATCCTGTTGTACCTGTTCCTGAAAAGGAATTACGACAAGATCGACGTCGTGTTCATCCGTCACCACACCAGTGCCCGGGAAGTCGATGAAGAGGAGTTTTTCTACTCGCGGGAAACCGGCGGCACCATCGTTTCCAGTGCCCTGAAACTGATGCAGGAGATCATGGCCGAGCGTTACCCGAGCAACGAGTGGAACATCTACGCAGCCCAGGCTTCCGACGGCGACAACTGGAACGACGACTCGCCAATCTGCCGCGACATCCTGATCAACCAGATCATGCCATTTGTGCAGTACTACACTTACGTGGAGATCACCCCGCGCGAACATCAGGCCTTGTGGTACGAGTACGAACGCATCGCCGAAGCTTTCTCTGACACTTTTGCCCAGCAGCAACTGGTCTCGGCCGGGGATATCTATCCGGTCTTCCGTGAACTCTTCCAGCGCAGGTTAGTGACATGACCGCCAAAGAGCAGAAGCGCCAACCCATTTCCACCGGCTCCGAATGGACGTTCGAGCTGATCCAGACCTACGACCGCGAAATCGCCCGTATCGCGGCCCGCTATGCGCTGGATACCTACCCCAACCAGATCGAAGTGATCACCGCCGAGCAGATGATGGATGCGTATGCCTCGGTCGGCATGCCGCTGGGTTACCACCACTGGTCCTACGGTAAACACTTCCTCAGCACCGAAAAGTCCTACAGCCGTGGACAGATGGGTCTGGCCTACGAAATCGTGATCAACTCCGACCCGTGCATTGCCTATCTGATGGAAGAAAACACTATCTGCATGCAGGCGCTGGTGGTGGCGCATGCGTGCTACGGCCACAACAGTTTCTTCAAGGGCAACTACCTGTTCCGCACCTGGACCGATGCCAGCTCGATCATCGATTACCTGGTGTTCGCCAAGCAGTACATCATGCAGTGCGAAGAGCGCCACGGCATCGATGCCGTGGAAGACTTGCTCGACTCCTGCCATGCCCTGATGAACTACGGCGTCGACCGTTACAAGCGGCCGTACCCGATATCCGCCGAAGAGGAGCGGCGCCGACAGAAAGATCGCGAAGAGCATCTGCAGAAGCAGATCAACGATCTGTGGCGCACCATTCCCAAAGGGGCGGACAAGTACAGCGACAGGGACAACGCGCGCTTCCCGGCCGAGCCGCAGGAAAACATCCTGTACTTCATCGAGAAACACGCGCCGTTGCTTGAGCCATGGCAGCGCGAGATCGTGCGGATCGTGCGCAAGATCGCTCAGTATTTCTATCCACAGCGCCAGACTCAGGTAATGAACGAAGGCTGGGCGACGTTCTGGCACTACACGCTGATGAACGACCTGTACGACGAAGGGCTGGTCACCGACGGGTTCATGATGGAATTCCTCACCTCGCACACCAGCGTGGTGTTTCAACCGGGTTTCGACAGCCCCTACTACAACGGCATCAACCCCTACGCGCTGGGCTTCGCCATGTATCGGGACATCCGGCGCATGTGTGAAGAGCCTACCGAAGAAGATCGTCACTGGTTCCCGGAAATCGCCGGGACCGACTGGCTGTCGACCATCAAGTTCGCCATGAGCAGCTTCAAGGATGAGAGTTTCATCCTGCAGTATCTGTCGCCGAAGGTGATCCGTGACCTGAAACTGTTCAGCATCATGGATGACGATCAGAAGGATGACTTGTTGGTGCCTGCGATTCATGACGAACCCGGCTACCGGATCATTCGCGAAACCCTGGCCGCGCAGTACAACCTCGGCAACCGCGAGCCGAACGTGCAGATCTACAGCATTGATCGGCGCGGCGACCGCTCACTGACCTTGCGTCACCAACAGCACGACCGCAAACCATTGGGCGATTCCACCGAAGAAGTGCTCAAACACTTGCATCGCCTGTGGGGCTTCGACATTCACCTGGAAACCCTGCAAGGCGACCAGATCATGAAAACCCATCACGTTCCGCCACGCAGTGAACACAGCGAAGGGGATTACGGTCGGCTCGACCTCGCAGTCATTCATCTTTGAAAACGGTTCTGGCCTCCGAAAGTCCGGCGCAAGGGTTATCCTGTCGGGCTAACGGAGGTTTTTTATGCAGATTTTCAAGGTTGGCGGCGCGGTCCGTGATCGCTTGCTGGGCAAACCGGTCACGGACATTGATTGGGTGGTGGTCGGTGCCACCACGGAAGAGATGCTTGCCCAGGGTTATCGCCCCGTCGGCGCGGATTTCCCGGTGTTTCTTCATCCAAAAAGCGGCGAGGAATATGCCCTCGCCCGCACCGAGCGCAAAAGCGGGCGCGGTTATGGCGGCTTCACCTTTCACGCCAGCCCCGAAGTCACGCTTGAAGAAGACCTGATTCGCCGTGACCTGACCATCAACGCCATGGCTGAGGACGACCAGCAGAATCTGACCGATCCGTACCATGGCCAGCGCGATCTCGATGCTCGCATCCTGCGCCACGTATCGCCGGCGTTTGCCGAAGATCCCCTCCGAGTATTGCGCGTAGCCCGTTTCGCCGCGCGCTATGCCGAACTCGGTTTCACGGTCGCGCCAGAGACGCTGGAATTAATGCGGCAGCTCAGCGAGTCCGGCGAGCTGGAGGCGTTGACCGCCGAACGCAGCTGGAAAGAAATCTCCCGCGCCTTTATGGAAGATCAACCGCAGGTATTTATCCAAGTGCTTCGCGACTGTGGAGCGCTCAAGGTACTGATGCCAGAGGTCGACGCGCTGTTTGGCGTGCCGCAACCGGAAGCGCATCATCCGGAAATCGACACTGGCGTCCACACACTCAGCGTGCTCGAGCAGTCGGCGCTGCATAAACAACCGCTGACGGTACGTTGGGCCTGCCTGCTGCATGACCTCGGCAAAGGCCTCACACCGGAAGAAGAGTGGCCACGGCATATCGCTCATGAGCACACCGGACTGAAACTGATCAAAGCCGTAAACGAACGCTTCAAGGCGCCGAAGGATTGCCAGGAGTTGGCGCTATTGGTTGGCAAGTACCACACCCATGGCCACCGGGCGCTGGAGTTGAAGGCTTCAACGTTGCTGGAGTTGTTGCAGAGTTTTGATGTGTATCGTCGACCGCAGCGGTTTGAGGAGTTTATCGTCGCATGCGAAATGGACGCCCGAGGCCGCAAAGGGCTGGAACAGAGAAGTTATCCACAGGCGGATTATTTGCGCGGCGCTGCCAAGGTTGCGCGGGAAGTCGCGGTGCAACCGTTGCTGGAGAAGGGATTCAAGGGGCCGGAGCTGGGTGAGGCGCTAAAGCGTGAGCGGCTAAAGGCTTTGAAGTCTTACAAAGAGAACGCCTGAAGCATCAAAAGATCGCAGCCTGCGGCAGCTCCTACATGGGATTAAG
>NZ_JBSVXS010000093.1:0-21205 GCF_054070155.1 Pseudomonas sp. SDT291_1_S447 | reverse complement strand
AGTCGATGCATGTATTGAATGACACACCGCCATCGCGAGCAGGCTCACTCCTACAAGGGTTTTGTGTTGGTTGGGGGATTAAGGTTGTGCAGCCAGCCACGTTTCATCACAACAAGCCTTGAGGGTTTCGCGCAGCCAGCGATGCGCCGGATCCTTATCGAAGCGCGGGTGCCAGGCCTGGGTCAGCATCAAGGTCGGCAATGGGATCGGCAGGTCGAATGAGCGCAGTTTCAAACCCAGGCGACGCACGCTGAGCAACGCCTCTTTGGGCACTGGCAGGATCAGGTCGGAATCCGGCAAGGCAAACATTGCCGCATGGAAACTCGGCGCGATCACCGCGACGCGCCGCTCCAGACCCAGCGCATTCAGCGCGGTATCAATAGGACCGCGCGCGATGCCGCGGCGCGACATGCTGATGTGGGAAAACCCGGCGTAGCGCTCGGCAGTGATTTCACCGTCGAGCAATGGATGATCTTCGCGCACCAGTCCCACGAAGTGCGTCGAGAACAGGTTCTGCACTTTGACTTCAGGGGTGACGGGGCGGGTGTTGCTGACGCTCAGATCGATGCGCCCTTCTCGCAGGGCTTCATCATCGCCATCGCCTTCCGGGACGAAACGCAATTCGCAGTGTGGCGCCAGTTGATCGAGGGTGTCGAATAGCTTGCCGCCGTAGACACCGATGAAGAAGTCATTGGCGCGGATGCTGAAGCGCCGGCGCAGCGTGCCCAGCTCCACGGTGTCGGCGGAGCGGAACAACAGCGCGGCCTGCTCGACCACGTCGCGCACCTGCTCGCGTAATTCCAAGGCTTTGGGCGTTGGCACCAGACCCCGACCGGCTCGCACCAGGATCGGATCACCGATGGCTTCGCGGATTCGCGTCAGGGTGCGGCTCATGGCGGCCGGGCTGAGGTTCATCCGCCGCGCGGCGCCGACCACACTGCCCTCGTCGAGCAGAGCGTCGAGGGCGACCAGAAGGTTCATGTCCGGGAGTTGCATGCTGAGCACTCATGGCTGATCAGGATTGATCTGAGCGCAATGCTAGCAAACATCCTTCAAGTATTGCGGTGGCATCACTGACGCCATCGCGAGCAGGCTCACTCCTACATTTGATCTCCAGTGTCTACAGATTTTGTGTCCTACGCAGATCCCTTGTAGGAGTGAGCCTGCTCGCGATGAGGCCAGCCGCAACGCCACAGAATTACCGCTGCATCCCCCAACGCTTAACAGTCACCCGCTCCAGCGTATCGAACACCAGATTCTCCACCAGCAACCCGATCAGAATCACCACCGCCAACCCGGCAAACACCTTGTCGGTATACAGCTCATTGCGATTCTGAAAGATGTACCAACCCAGCCCACCCTTGCCACTGGTCGCGCCAAACACCAGTTCCGCCGCGATCAACGTGCGCCAGGCAAACGCCCAGCCGATCTTCAACCCTGCGAGAATCGACGGCAGTGCCGCCGGGATCAGGATGAACAACACCAGTCGCAAACCCTTCAAACCGTAATTGCGACCCGCCATGCGCAGGGTTTCGGAAACGCCGAGAAACCCGGCATAGGTGTTCAGCGCCAGCGCCCACAACACCGAATGCACCAAGACGAAGATCAGGCTGTTCTGCCCCAGACCAAACCACAGCAACGCCAGCGGCAACAGGGCAATCGCCGGCAACGGGTTGAACATAGAGGTCATCGTGCTCAACAGATCACGGCCCAACTGCGTCGATACCGCCAACGTCGTCAAGGCAAACGCCAAGACGATGCCAATCAGATAACCCTTGATCAGCACCACCAGCGATATCCACACCTTGGCCAGCAACTCACCGCTGAGCAGGCCCTCGAACAGCGCATGACTGGTCTGCAGGAAACTCGGCAGCATCAAATCATTGTTCTGAATCCGTGCGACCACTTCCCACAGCACCGCCAGCACAATCAGGATCAGGCCTTTACGCAGCCAGCCCTGTTGCCACAGCCGCGTACCCAGCGACAACTCACGCTCGACCGGCACTTCGGTCAGCGGCTCCAGGACAATTTCGAATTCTTCACGCACAGATGATGAATGGCTCATCGGGTAATCCTCCTGGCCGCTCAATAGGCGATGCGAATGTCATTGAAGTCGTGGTCACGCTCGGTTTCCGGCGACTGGCCCTCGTCGAACAGCAGACGATGAATGCGCCGCGCCGATTCCTGAAATGCCACACCACCCAAGCTGTGCAAATCGTATTGATGGCTGTGCACTTCGGCGCGCACTCGGCCGGGATGCGGCGACAGCAGCAGGATACGATTGCCGACCACCAACGCCTCTTCAATCGAGTGGGTGACGAACAGCAGAGTGAAGCGCACCTCTTCCCAGAGCAGCAGCAATTCTTCCTGCATCTTGCGGCGGGTCAGCGCATCGAGTGCGGCGAACGGCTCGTCCATCAAGAGGATTTTCGGCTGCATCGCCAACGCACGGGCAATCGCCACGCGCGCTTTCATGCCGCCGGACAGGGTGTGCGGGTAAGCTTCGGCGAACGCTGCCAGCCCAACCTTTTCCAGATAGTGCAGCGCGCGTTCTTCGGCTTCTTTCTTCTTCAGAGTGCGCGACGCGAGCAGCGGAAACATCACGTTCTGTTTGACGGTTTTCCACGGTGGCAGTTGATCGAACTCCTGAAACACCACGATGCGGTCCGGCCCCGGCGCGTCGACGCGCTGGCCTTGCAGACGGATCTCGCCTTCGCACGGTTGAATGAACCCGGCCACCGCTTTGAGCAAGGTGGATTTGCCGCAACCGGACGGGCCGAGCAGCACGTAGCGATCGGCCGGATCGATTTCAAAACTGACCTGGTGAGTGGCGCGCACCACGCGTTGCGGCGTGCGGTATTCGAGGCTGACGTGATCGACCGCCAGCAACGCGTCGCTGCGGGCGATCGGGTTGCTGGCCGCGTGGCCTGGCAAGGGAGCGTTCATTTTTTGATCAATCTCCAGCGAATCAGAAAGGCGCGTCGCCCTGAATGGTCGTGCGATACAGCTTGCGGCGCAGGTGCGCCGGGCAGCCGGCGGCGAGATGGATCAGCGAACGGTTGTCCCAGAACACCAGATCGTGGGGCTGCCACTGATGGCGGTAGATGTTTTGCGGCAGCACGCTGTGGGCATAGAGCTCGCTCAGCAGTTGCTGACTCTCGTCTTCCGGCAGGCCAACGATGCGCGTGGTGAAACCCTCGCTGACGAACAGCGCCTTGCGTCCGTTCTCCGGGTGCGTACGGACCACCGGGTGCACCACTTCCGCGACCTGAGCCAGCTGCTCCGGGGTCAGGGTCGGGCGCCAGTTGCCTTCGAATTTGGTTTCGCTGTAACGCGCCGTGTAGGAGTGCGCGGCACTGCGGCCTTCGACCGCTTTGCGCAACGCTTCGGGCAAGTTGTCCCAGGCTTTGTGCATATCGGCGAACAGCGTGTCGCCGCCCTCCTCTGGCAGCTCCTGTGCGTGGAGCATCGAGCCGAGACTCGGCAGCTCTTTATAGGAGAGATCGGAGTGCCAGAACTTGCCGGCATCGCCGAGGCCGATGTTCTGGCCGTTTTCGATGATGTTGGAAACGATGAGGATTTCCGGGTGGTTGGCCAGCAGGAACTGCTTGAGCACATGGATCTGCAACACGCCGAAGCGGCGGCTGAAGTCGATTTGCTGTTGCGGGGTTATTTGCTGGTCGCGGAACACCACGACGTGGTGATCCAGGTGCGCGCGATGAATGCGCGCGAAGTCTTGATCATTGATCGACCGGGTGAGGTCCAGACCGATGATTTCGGCGCCGACAGCACCGCTGAACGGGCGGACTTCAAAAGATTGCGGCGCGGCGGTCGCGGCGCTTGAGGAAGCAGTAGCTGCGGACATCTTTCCATCTCCCACGCACGGCACGCTCACGGGCGCGCTCGTCGATCAGACACTCACGCTGGATTGCGTGTTGGTTCAGGTCGTGCGGCGCGCCGATTGGTCGGCAGGTACGCAGGGGGATGACTTTATAGCTATAAGAACGGGAGATTAAATACCGTTAATGAATAACGATATGGCGAATGGTGAGGAATGGACTGAGTGGTGAGTGACAGTTTTTGTCACTTCCTGACAGAGATGTGGTGTTTGGGCTGCCGCTATCGCGAGCAGGCTCACTCCTACAGGGATCGCATTCCATCTGGAGAAATGCGGTTACTGTAGGAGTGAGCCTGCTCGCGATGAGGCCGGTAAGGCCGCTAGAGAATCAGCGCTCGTGCAACGCCTCTGCCCGCGCGCGGATGATCGGCTTGAGCAGGTAACTCAACACCGACTTCTTGCCGGTAATGATGTCCACCGAAGCAACCATCCCCGGGATGATCAGCAACGGCTTCTCGTCCGTGCCCAAGTGGCTGCGCTCAGTGCGCACCTTGATGATGTAGTAGGTGGTTTTCTTGTCTTCGTCGGTAATGGTGTCGGCGCCGATCTGCTCAAGCTTGGCTTTGAGCCCGCCGTAAATGGTGTAGTCGTAGGCGGTGAATTTGACGATCGCTTCCTGCCCCGGATGCAGGAAGGCGATGTCTTGCGGACGAATCTTCGCTTCGACCAGCAAGGTGTCATCCAGCGGTACGATTTCGACCATGTCGCTGCCCGGCTGGATCACGCCGCCGATGGTGTTGACCAGCAACTTGTTGACGATACCGCGCACCGGCGATGTCACCAGGGTGCGGCTGACGCGGTCTTCCAGCGCCTTGCCCGTCGCGCTGGCCTTGTTCAGGTCGGTGCGCGCTTCGTTGAGTTGGGTCAGCGCTTCGCTGCGGAATTTGCCACGGGTTTCATCAATTTTGCGCTGCACTTCCTTGATCGCCGATTCGGCGCGCGGGATGGCCAGCGTCGTTGCATCCAGCTGACCGCGGGTTTCCACCTCGGCACGCTTCAGACGCAAGACCTCCACCGGCGACACCGCGCCCTGCGCCACCAGCGGCTCGGACATGTTGATTTCCTGACGCTGCAAGCCGAGCTGCTGACGATACTGCGCTTGCTTGGAGGCGAATTCGCGCAGCTCTTGCTGACGCTGAATCAACTGCTCCTGCAAACCACCGATCTCGTCGTGCAACTGCTGACGGCGGCTGATGTACAGCGATTCCTCACTTTTCGCTTGGCCCGGCACGGCCTTGAGCACGTCCTCGGGAAAATTCAGCGGACGGTCATCGACCTCGGCGCTCAGCCGTTCAACGCGCAGCAGCATCGACAGGCGATCCGCTTCGGTTTCGCCGACGTTGGAGGCAAATCGCGTGTCGTCGAGGCGAATCAACGGCGCGCCGGCTTCAACAATCTGGCCTTCCTTGACGAACAGTTCGGAGATGATCCCGCCCTCAAGGTTCTGGATTTTCTGAATCTTCGACGACGGAATCGCCTTGCCGTCGCCCTTGGTCACTTCGTCGATGACGGCGAAGTTGGCCCACAGCAGCAGGAAGATAAAGAAGCCGATGATCGCCCAGATGGTCAGGCGCACGACGCGCGGGGCGTCTTCGATCAGCGCCTTGTTGACCTCCGGCAGGGGCTGGCCCTGCAGTGATGCCGAGCCTTTGAAGTAGCGACGGATCGAATCCTTGAAACCCGACTTAAGCAACACTGATCTGCCCCTTTTTCAACGCTTCCATCACGGCGGCTTTCGGGCCATCGGCGAGAATTTGTCCACGGTCGATCACCAGCAGACGATCGACCAGCGACAACAGTGAAGCCCGGTGCGTGACCAGCACCACGGTCTTGTTTTCAATCACGGCGGCGAGGCGTTGCTTGAGGCGTTCTTCACCGGTGTTGTCCATCGCACTGGTCGGCTCGTCCATCAGCAAAATCGGCGGGTTGAGCAACAAGGCCCGGGCCAGCGCGACGTTCTGTCGTTGACCGCCGGAGAGGTTCTGCCCGCGCTCGCCGACTTGCAGTTCGTAGCCTTGCGGGTGCAGGCGGGCGAATTCGTGGACGCCAGCCAGTTCGGCGGCTTGCAGCACCAGTTCGTCTTCTACATAGCGCGCGCCGGAGACGAGGTTGTCACGCAGGGTGCCGGCCAGCAGTTGAATGTCTTGCGGCACGTAGCCGATGTTGTAGCGCAGTTCGCTGACGTCGATCTGGCGGATATCCACACCGTCGACCAGCAACGCGCCGTCGTCCGGCTGATACAGGCCGACCAACAGTTTGGCGAGGGAGCTTTTGCCCGAGCCGCTGCGGCCGATGATGCCGATTTTCTCGCCGGGGCGGATCACCAGGTTGATGTTCTTCAACGCCGGGTTCTGTTGTTCCGGGTAGGTGAAGCTGAGCTGGCGGCACTCGATCGCGCCTTGCAGAACCTTGCGGCTCAGCGGGCGCTCTTCGAAGTTGCGTTCTTGCGGCAGCTCCATCATCTGGTCGACCGAAGTCATGGTCACCCGTGCCTGCTGGTAACGGGTCAGCAGACCGGACAACGAGGCCAGCGGGCTGAGGGCGCGGCCACTAAGCATGTAGCAGGCAATCAGACCGCCCATGCTCAGGTTGCCGGCGATGATCTGGTAGACGCCGAAGACAATCATGATCACCCCGGCCAGTTGCTGGATCAGCAAGGTGATATTCATCGCCAGACCGGAGAGCATTTTCACCCGCAGTTCGAGGCGGCTGAGGGTGCCGATGGTCTGCTCCCACTGATACTGGCGTTCGCTTTCGGCGTTGTTGACCTTCACCGCGTCGAGGCCGGCGAGGGTTTCGATCAGGCTCGACTGGCGCTCGGCACCGAGGGCCATGGTGCGTTCCATCGTCGCCACCAGCGGCTTCTGCAAGGCGTAGCCGATCAGCAGAGCAATCGGGAACGCCAACACTGGAATCCACACCAGATGCCCGCCGAGAATGGCGATGACAATAAAGATGAGGATGGTGAACGGCAGGTCGATCAGGCTGGTCAGGGTCAGCGAGGCGAGGAAGTCGCGCAGGCTCTGAAACTCGTGGATGTTCTGCGCAAAGCTGCCGACCCGCGCCGGGCGGTACTTCATCGCCATGCCGACGATGCGCTCGAACAGCGTCGCGGAGATGATCAGGTCGGTTTTCTTCCCGGCCAGATCCAGGCACAGGCTGCGCAGGCTCTTGAGAATCAGGTCGAAGATATAGGCGCCAGTGATACCCAGCGCCAGCACCCACAGGGTCGCTTCGGCCTGGTTTGGCACCACGCGGTCGTAGACGTTCATCACGAACAGCGGCGCGGCCATGGCGATGATGTTGATCAGGAAACTCGCGGCGATCGCATCGGCGTACAGCCAGCGCGAACGCTTGAGGGTGTCGCGGAACCACGAGCGTGCACGCGGAATCAGCGTGCCGTGGTTGACGTCGAATTTGTGTTGCGGCTGAGCGAAAAAGACTTTGCCGGTGTAATCGTCGGCGAGCAGTTCGCGACTGACAATGGACTCGCCGCCGTCGGTTTCGCTGAGCAGCACCCGCGCTTCGTTGTCACCCTGCCAGCCGAGCAGGACGGCGCTGCGGCCATCCTTGAGCAGCAGCAAGGCCGGCATGGCGATCGCCGGAATTTCTTCCAGTTTGCGCTGCAATACCCGACCTTGCAGGCCGGCGCGAGCCGCCGCGCGGGGCAGCAACTCGACACTCAGACGTTGTTTGGGCAGCGGCAGGCCGGTGGTCAGCATCGCCGCGCTGGCGGGTTTCTGATGAAGCATGCAAAGGGCGAGCAGGCCATCCAGTAACGGATCGTCGTGCAACGCGCGTGGATCATGACTGAGTTGAACTCGACTGACTTCTGATTCCACGCTCGACACTCTTTGACAGTTGAAAAGGGATAACTCAATTCATCCCAGGCAGCTGGACCTTGGGCTTCACGTCGTTTTGCACAACGGATGCCAACGGTGCGACCACTCCCTGGCTTCTGAGCAACTCGCCCATGGTCGCCTTGATTCGGTATTGAGTAAATAACTGAATGTTTTTGATTTCCGCCAGACGCCGCGAAGCGGTGAACAACTCGTTTTCGCTGTCGAGCAAATCGAGCAGGGTCCGTTCGCCAAGGCTGAACTGACGCTGGTAGGCAGTGCGCACCGAGGTGCTGTGATCGACGTATTGCTGCGCAATCGGCACCTGCGCGTTAGCGTTGTTCAAGGCGTTCCAAGCCAGACCGAGTTCCTCGTTCAACTGACGCAGGGCGTTGTTGCGGATGTCCAGCGCCTGGTTCGACAGGTACGACTTGGATTCCAGATCAGCCTTGTTGCTGCCACCGGAATAGAGGTTGAAGCGCATGCGCAGCATGGCTTGCCATTCGTTGTTGTGGCCGTTCTGGCCATCGAGATCGTTATCGGCGGTACGGCCCAGTTCGGCGTCGAAACGTGGGTAAAAGGTCGATTTGGCGGTTTCGTACTGTTTCTCGGCGGCGGCGATGTCGGACTCGGCCGAACGCAGGATCGGGCTGTTTTCCAGCATCTGCTGGCGCGCTTCATTGAGGTTGGCCGGCATCATCGCCATGAACGGCGCCGGACGCTCAAGTTGATCAGGCATCTGGCCAACGGCGCTGAGGAAGTTGGTTTCCGAGTCGGCGAGGTTGGTCTGCTCGGTGATCAGGTTGTTGCGGGCCTGGGCCATCCGCGCTTCGGCCTGATCGAGGTCGGCACCGCTGCCGACGCCACGCTGGGTGCGCAGCTGGATCTGGTCGTAGATGCGCTGGTGGCTCTTGAGGTTTTCTTCGGCCAGACGCACGAATTCGCGGCGGGTCAGCACGTCCAGGTAAACCTGGGCGACGGTCAGCGCGGTGCGCTCGGAAGTGCCCAGCAAGGAGTAAGCGCGGGAGTTAACGGTGGCTTGTTGACGCCCGACTTCGCTGGACGTCGCAAAACCGTCAAAAACCATTTGCGAGAGACGTAAACTTGACTCGCTACGGTTCAGGGTTTCGTAGTGGTTACCGGAATTGGCGCGGGTAGTAACGCTGTCGGTGCCTTCACGGCCATAACCGCCGAGCAGATCGACCTTCGGCAGGTATCCACCTTTTGCCGCTCTTAATTGATAATCCGCGGCCAAACGACTGTTGACCCCAGCCTGGATTTCCGGATGGACATCCAGTGCCTGCTGCATGGCTTCTGGTAAGGATTGTGCTTGTACAAAAGAGGCGGCGAGAGCGAAGGGTACAGCCATGAAAAGGGGCAAACGCATGGTAATAATTTTCCAGAACTTCTTGTCTTGAATCACAGCAGAATGTCGCGCTGCGTCGGATGATTGGCAACCGGGTTGACCGTATGTCGGAAAGTTCAAAACAGGAACTGGATCACACGCTGAAGGACAGGTCGCCGCGGAAATATCAATGTGACATTAGTGGGGCGATTGTTTAGGATGGCACCCAGAAGGTCAATAGTTTGGCATAAAGTTAATAGCGAAAGAATGTAGCCAAAATATTGACGAAAGTAAGCGTCAAACTTGTTTCGCAAAATTTTAAAGTACGTCCAGACTGAATCGGCATCCATGCCATCAGGTCCATGGAAGTCAACTGAACGTGACACCCCGGAGAGTCTTCAATGAGCAGTGTTGTTGCCATCGTCAAAAGCATTGTCGGTCAGGTATTCGTGGTGTCCCCAGAGGGCGTGCGTCGCGTACTCGTTGAAGGCGACCGCCTGTTCGTTGGCGACCAGATCGACACCGGCCTCTCCGGCGCCGTGTCGCTGGAATTGGCCGATGGCCGCACCCTTGATCTGGGCCGTGAAACCCAGTGGAGCGCCAACGCGCCCGACTCCAGCACTGACCTGGCCGAGGCCACCGCGCAGGCGGCGCCGTCGGTAGCAGAACTGCAGCAAGCCATCGCCGCCGGTGTCGACCCGACCACCGCCCTCGATGCCACCGCTGCCGGCCCGAGCGCCGCAGGCACCGGCGGTGCCGCCGGGGGTGGTCACAGTTTCGTGATGCTCGACGCCACCGCTGGCCGCGTTGACCCGACCATTGGTTTCCCGACTGCTGGCATCAATGCTGGCGGTCAGGCCGCACAAAACATCACCGGCGGCCAGACCACCGACACCACCACCAACGCCCTGCGTGATTCGACCCTGAGCCTTAGCGCCACGCCGTCCATCACCGAAGCCGGCGGCGTGCTGGTGTACACCGCGACCCTGACCCAGGCGCCGCTGACCGACCTGACCATCACCCTGTCCAACGGTGCGGTGATTGTGATTCCAGCAGGTGCAACCACCGGCACCGTCAACGTGCCGCTGGCGCCGAACGACACCGTTTATAACGACCCGACCCAGATCGACGTGACCGTCACCGGCACCACCGGCGGTAATGGCATCACCGTGACGCCGCCGACCACTCCGGCCACGACCCAGGTCACTGACACCATCGACACCACCACCGTCACCCTGACGGCGGGGCCGAGTGTCACCGAAGGTGGGCAGATCACTTACACCGCGACCCTGACCAACCCGGCGCAAACCCCGGTGACCGTCACCCTGTCGAACGGCTCGACCATCACCATCGGCGCCGGCCAGACCACTGGCACCGTCAACGTGCCGACCCCGGCCAATGACGTCTATAACAATGGCAGCACCGTCACCACGACAATCACCGGTGCCAGCGGCGGCAACTTCGAAAACCTGGTGCCGAACCCGACGCCAGCGGTGACCACCATCACCGATTCGATCGACACCACCAACCTGACCCTGACTGCCACCGGCACAGTGGTCGAGGGTGGCCAGATCACCTACACCGCGACCCTGACCAACCCGGCGCAAACCCCGGTCACCGTCACCCTGTCGAACGGTTCGACCATCACTATTGAAGCGGGCCAGACTACGGGCACCGTCAACGTGCCGACGGCGGCCAATGACGTCTACAACAATGGCGGCACTGTCAGCACCACCATTACTGGCGCTACCGGCGGCAACTTCGAAAGTCTGGTGCCAAACACCACGCCAGCAACTACCACGGTCACCGATTCGATCGACACCACCAGCGTCAGCCTCACCGCTACCGGTACAGTCGTCGAAGGTGGCCAGATCACTTACACCGCAACGCTGACCAACGCCGCGCAGACTCCGGTGACGATCACTCTGTCGAACGGCTCAACCATCACCATTGACGCCGGCAAGACCACAGGCTCGGTCAACGTGCCGACCGCGGCCAACGACGTTTACAACAATGGCAGTACCATCAGCACCACCATCACTGGCGCTACCGGTGGCAACTTCGAAAACCTGGTGCCGAACACGACGCCAGCGACCACCACCATTACCGACTCGATCGACGACACCAACCTGTCGCTGACAGCGACCGGGACTGTGGCCGAAGGTGGCTCGATCGTTTACACCGCGACCCTGGCCAATCCTGCCGGCACGCCGGTGACCGTGACCCTGAGCAACGGCTCGGTGATCACCATCGATGCGGGCAAAACCACTGGCACCGTGACCGTTCCGGCGCCAGCCGATGACGTCTATAAAGACTCAGGCAAAGTTGAAGTAACCATCAAGGAAGCTTCCGGCGGCAACTTCGAGAATCTGGTGCCGAGCACTGTCCCGGCCGTGACCGAAGTGACCGACACCATCGACACCTCGACCGTGAAACTGACGGCTGATACCTCGGTTGCTGAAGGTGGCAGCGTCACTTACACCGCCACCGTCGGCGCGCCGGTGACCGGTTCGCCTGTTGTGGTGACATTGGCCAACGGCCAGAGCATCACCATTGAAGTCGGCAAAACCACCGGCACCGTGACCACTACCGCGCCGAATGACGCGTTGACCGGTAATGCGCCGCTGACCAACTCGATCACTGGCGTTTCGGGCGGCAATTACGAAGATCTGGTGGCCGACAAGACTCCGGTTTCGACCGGCGTTACCGATGTTGCCGACACCACCAACCTGTCGCTGAGCGCGACCGGTTCCGTGGCTGAGGGTGGTTCGATTGTTTATACCGCCACGCTGACCAACGCCGCAGGTTCGCCTGTCACTGTGACCCTGAGCAACGGCTCGGTGATCACCATTGAGGCGGGTAAAACCACTGGCACCGTGACCGTTCCGGCGCCCGCCGATGACGTCTATAAAGACGCCGGCAAAGTCGAAGTCACCATCAAGGACGCGACTGGCGGCAACTTCGAGAACCTCGTTCCGAGCACCGTTCCAGCCGTCACCGACGTGACCGATACCGTCGACACCACCACGGTCAAACTGACCGCCACCGAGTCGGCGGCTGAAGATGGCACCGTCACTTACACCGCCACTGTTGGCGCTCCGGTGACCGGTTCGCCTGTGGTCGTGACCCTGGCCAATGGTCAGAACATCACCATCGAAGTCGGCAAAACCACCGGCACCGTGACCACCACTGCACCAAACGATGCGTTGACCGGCCACGCACCGATCACCAACGCGATCACGGGCGTGAGCGGCGGCAATTACGAAGACCTCGTTGCCGACAAAACCCCGGTCAGCACCACGGTGACTGACACCACTGACACCACCGACCTGACGCTGAGCGCTACAGGCACGGTGGCTGAAGGCGGTCAGATCACTTACACCGCAACCCTGACCAACGCAGCGGGTTCGCCTGTCACCGTAACCCTGTCGAACGGTTCGGTGATCACCATCGAAGCCGGCAAAACCACTGGCACCGTGACCGTTCCGGCGCCCGCCGATGACGTCTATAAAGACGCCGGCAAAGTCGAAGTCACGATCAAGGACGCCACTGGCGGCAACTTCGAGAACCTCGTTCCGAGCACCACCCCAGCCGTAACCGACGTCACTGACACCGTCGACACCACCAGCGTCAAACTCACCGCGACCGAGTCGGCGGCTGAGGGTGGCAGCGTGATTTACACCGCAACCGTCGGCGCGCCAGTGACCGGTTCGCCTGTGGTCGTGACCCTGGCTAACGGTCAGACCATCACCATTGGCATAGGCCAGACCACCGGCACCGCGACCACCACCGCACCGAACGATGCATTGACCGGCCACGCGCCGATCACCAATGCGATCACTGAGGTGAGCGGCGGTAACTACGAGAATCTGGTCGCCGACAAAACCCCGGTTTCGACCACTGTCACTGACACCGTCGACACCACCAACCTGTCGCTGACTGCGACCGGCACCGTGGCGGAAGGCGGTTCGATCGTTTACACCGCGACGCTGACCAACCCGGCCGGCACGCCGGTGACCGTGACCTTGAGCAACGGCTCGGTGATCACCATCGAAGCCGGTAAAACCACCGGCACCGTGACGGTTCCTGCGCCAGCAGATGACGTTTACAAAGACGCCGGCAAGGTCGAAGTCACGATCAAGGACGCCACTGGCGGCAACTTCGAGAACCTCGTTCCGAGCACCACCCCAGCCGTAACCGACGTCACTGACACCGTCGACACCACCAGCGTCAAACTCACCGCGACCGAGTCGGCGGCTGAGGGTGGCAGCGTGATTTACACCGCAACCGTCGGCGCGCCAGTGACCGGTTCGCCTGTGGTCGTGACCCTGGCTAACGGTCAGACCATCACCATTGGCATAGGCCAGACCACCGGCACCGCGACCACCACCGCACCGAACGATGCATTGACCGGCCACGCGCCGATCACCAATGCGATCACTGAGGTGAGCGGCGGTAACTACGAGAATCTGGTCGCCGACAAAACCCCGGTTTCGACCACTGTTACTGACACCGTCGACACCACCAACCTGTCGCTGACTGCGACCGGCACCGTGACGGAAGGCGGTTCGATCGTTTACACCGCGACGCTGACCAACCCGGCTGGCACGCCAGTGACCGTGACGTTGAGCAACGGTTCGGTGATCACCATTGAAGCCGGCAAAACCACCGGCACTGTCTCCGTTCCAGCTCCGGCCGATGACGTCTACAAAGACGCCGGCAAGGTCGAAGTGACCATCAAGGACGCCACTGGCGGCAACTTCGAGAACCTCGTTCCGAGCACCACCCCAGCCGTTACCGACGTCACTGACACCATCGACACCTCGACGGTCAAACTGACCGCTACCGAGTCGACGGCTGAAGGTGGCACCGTTACCTACACCGCTACCGTGGGCGCGCCAGTCACCGGTTCGCCTGTCGTCGTGACCTTGGCCAACGGCCAGAACATCACCATCGAAGTCGGCAAAACCACCGGCACCGTGACCACCACCGCACCGAACGATGCGCTGACTGGCCATGCACCGTTGATCAATGCGATCACCGACGTTTCCGGCGGCAATTACGAAAACCTCGTGGCTGACAAAACCCCGGTCAGCACCACCGTCACCGACACCACTGATACCACCAACCTGTCGCTGAGCGCGACGGGAACTGTGGCTGAAGGCGGCCAGATCACCTACACCGCGACCCTGACCAATGCCGCTGGCAGCCCGGTCACCGTGACCCTGAGCAACGGCTCGGTGATCACCATCGAGGCGGGCAAGACCACCGGCACCGTGGCCGTTCCGGCGCCTGCCGATGATGTCTATAAAGACTCAGGCAAAGTCGAAGTCACCATCAAAGACGCCACGGGCGGCAACTTCGAGAATCTGGTGCCGAGCACTGTCCCGGCCGTGACCGAAGTGACTGACACCATCGACACCTCGACCGTGAAGCTGACGGCCGACACCACTGTTGCTGAAGGTGGCACTGTCACCTATACCGCCACTGTCGGCGCGCCGGTCACCGGTTCGCCGGTCGTGGTGACCCTGGCCAATGGTCAGAGCATCACCATCGAAGTCGGCAAGACCACTGGCACCGTGACCTTCACCGCGCCGAACGATGCGTTGACCGGTCAGGCGTCGCTGGGTAATTCGATCACGGGTGTGAGCGGCGGCAACTACGAAAACCTGGTGGCTGACAAGACCCCGGTTTCGACTACGGTCACTGACACCGTCGACACCACTGACCTGTCGCTCAGCGCCACCAACTCGGTCGCCGAGGGCGGTTCGATCATCTACACCGCGACGCTGACCAACCCGGCTGGCTCGCCGGTGACTGTGACCCTGTCGAACGGCTCAGTCATTACCATCGAGGCAGGTAAAACCACCGGCACCGTGACTGTCGCTGCGCCAGCCGATGACGTCTACAAAGACGCCGGCAAGGTCGAAGTGACCATCAAGGACGCTACGGGCGGCAACTTCGAGAATCTGGTGCCGAGCACCGTTCCAGCCGTGACCGAAGTCACCGATACCATCGATACCTCGACGGTCAAACTGACCGCCACCGAATCTGCGGCTGAAGGTGGCACCGTCACTTACACCGCCACCGTCGGCGCACCAGTCACCGGCTCGCCTGTCGTCGTGACGCTGGCCAACGGTCAGAACATCACCATCGAAATCGGCAAGACTACCGGCACCGTGACCACCACCGCGCCGAACGACGCGTTGAACGGCCATACCCCGCTGACCAATGCGATCACTGATGTGAGCGGCGGTAACTACGAGAATCTGGTAGCCGACAAGACACCGGTTTCAACCAACGTTACTGACACCGTCGACACCACCAACCTGTCGCTGACCGCGACTGGCACCGTGGCTGAAGGCGGTTCGATTGTTTACACCGCGACCCTGACCAACCCGGCCGGTACCCCGGTCACTGTGACCCTGTCGAACGGTTCGGTAATCACCATCGAAGCGGGCAAAACCGCCGGCACCGTGACCGTTCCTGCACCTGCCGACGACGTCTACAAAGATGCCGGCAAAGTCGAAGTCACGATCAAGGACGCTACCGGCGGCAACTTCGAGAACCTCGTTCCGAGCACCACGCCAGCCGTAACCGACGTCACTGACACCATCGACACCTCGACGGTCAAACTGACCGCCACCGAGTCGGCGGCTGAAGGTGGCACCGTCACCTACACCGCCACGGTCGGTGCGCCAGTCACTGGTTCGCCAGTTGTGGTGACCCTGGCCAACGGCCAGAACATCACCATCGAAGTCGGCAAAACCACCGGCACCGTGACCACCACCGCACCGAATGATGCGCTGACTGACCATGCACCGCTGACCAACGCGATCACGGATGTTTCCGGCGGCAACTACGAAAACCTCGTGGCCGACAAAACCCCGGTCAGCACCACCGTGACCGACACCGTCGACACCACCAACCTGTCGCTCAGCGCCACCGGTGCGGTGAACGAAGGTGGCCAGATCACCTACACCGCGACCCTGACCAATGCCGCTGGCTCGCCGGTCACCGTGACTCTGTCGAACGGTGCCGTGATCACCATCGACGCCGGCAAAACCACCGGCACCGTCACCGTCGATGCACCAAAAGATGACGTCTACAAAGACGCCGGCACCGTTGAAGCGACCATCAAAGGCGCGACCGGTGGCGACTTCGAAAACCTCGTCACCAATACCGCCCCGGCGGTCACCACCGTCAACGACACCATCGACACCTCCACCGTGTCGCTGACCGCCACGGCGAACGTCGCCGAAGGCGAAACCGTGGTCTACACCGCGACCGTGACCGCACCCGTGACGGGTTCACCGGTTGTCGTGACTCTGTCCAACGGTCAGACCATTACCATCGCTGTCGGTGAAACCACCGGCTCGGTGAACTTCGTTGCACCGAACAGCCCATTGGCCGGCGGCAGCTCGCTGAGCGTGACCATCGATGGCGCCACCGGCGGCAATTACGAAAAACTCGCGGTCGACGGCAAATCCGCCGACACCGCGGTTTCGGACACCACCGACACCACCAACCTGAACCTGACCGCGACCGATTCGGTGGCTGAAGGCGGTTCGATCGTTTACACCGCGACGCTGACCAACCCGGCTGGCACGCCGGTAACCGTGACCCTGAGCAACGGTTCGGTGATCACCATCGAAGCCGGTAAAACCACGGGTACCGTGACCGTCGCTGCTCCAGCCGATGACGTCTACAAAGATGCCGGCAAAGTCGAAGTGACCATCAAGGATGCAACCGGCGGCAACTTCGAGAACCTGGTTCCGAGCACCGTGCCGGCGGTGACCAACGTCACCGACACCATCGACACCACCACCGTCAAACTCACCGCGACCGAGTCGGCGGCTGAGGGTGGCAGCGTGACTTACACCGCAACCGTCGGCGCGCCAGTCACCGGTTCGCCTGTGGTCGTGACCCTGGCTAACGGTCAGACCATCACCATCGGCGTCGGCCAGACCACCGGCACCGCGACCACCACCGCACCAAACGATGCACTGACCGGCCATGCGCCGATCACCAATGCGATCACTGAGGTCAGCGGCGGCAACTTCGAAAACCTGGTGGCGGACAAGACGCCGGTTTCGACCAATGTCACCGACACCGTCGACACCACCAATCTGTCGCTGACGGCGACCGGCACCGTTGCGGAAGGTGGTTCGATCATCTACACCGCTACGCTGACCAACGCGGCTGGCTCACCAGTCACCGTGACGCTGTCGAATGGCGCGGTAATCACCATCGAAGCCGGTAAAACCACTGGCACCGTGACCGTTCCGGCTCCGGCTGATGACGTCTACAAAGACGCCGGCAAAGTCGAAGCGACGATCTCCACCGCTACCGGTGGCAACTTCGAAAATCTGGTGCCGAGCACTGTTCCAGCCGTCACCGAAGTGACTGACACCATCGACACCTCGACCGTGAAACTGACGGCGACCGAGACTGCCGCTGAAGGTGGCACCGTCACTTACACCGCGACGGTGGGTGCGCCGGTTACCGGTTCGCCTGTTGTCGTCACCCTGTCAAACGGTCAGACCATCACCATCGGCGTTGGCCAAACCACCGGGACCGTAACCACCATCGCCCCGAACGATGCATTGACCGGTCACGCACCGATCACCAATGCAATCACCGAGGTAAGCGGTGGCAATTACGAGAATCTGGTGGCCGACAAGACACCGGTTTCGACCAGCGTCACTGACACCGTCGACACCACCAACCTGTCGCTGAGCGCGACCGGCTCTGTGGCCGAAGGCGGTTCGATTGTTTACACCGCCACCCTGACCAACGCTGCCGGCTCGCCAGTCACCGTGACCCTGTCGAACGGCGCGGTGATTACCATCGAAGCCGGCAAAACCACTGGCACCGTGTCTGTTCCAGCGCCAGCCGATGACGTCTACAAAGACGCCGGCAAAGTCGAAGCGACGATCTCGACGGCAACGGGCGGCAACTTCGAAAATCTGGTGCCGAGCACTGTTCCGGCCGTGACCGAAGTCACCGACACCATCGACACCTCGACCGTCAAACTGACGGCAGATACCTCCGTGGCCGAAGGAGGCACCGTCACTTACACCGCCACGGTTGGCGCGCCGGTTACCGGTTCGCCTGTGGTTGTGACCTTGGCCAACGGTCAGACCATTACCATCGGCGTCGGCCAGACCACGGGCACCGCCACCACCACCGCGCCGAACGACGCATTGACCGGCCACGCGCCGATCACCAATGCGATCACTGAGGTCAGCGGTGGCAACTACGAAAATCTGGTGGCCGACAAGACCCCGGTTTCGACCAATGTCACCGACACTGTCGACACCACTAACCTGTCGCTGACTGCGACCGGCACTGTGGCCGAGGGTGGTTCGATTGTTTACACCGCAACCCTGACCAACGCGGCTGGCTCGCCAGTGACCGTGACGCTGAGCAACGGCGCCGTCATCACCATCGAGGCCGGTAAAACCACCGGCACTGTGACTGTTCCTGCGCCAGCCGACGACGTCTACAAAGACGCCGGCAAGGTTGAAGCGACGATCTCCACCGTTACCGGTGGCAACTTCGAAAACCTGGTGCCGAGCACGACGCCGGCTGTGACCGAAGTGACCGATACCATCGACACCTCGACCGTCAAACTGACGGCTGATACCTCCGTGGCTGAAGGCGGCACCGTCACTTACACCGCCACTGTCGGCGCTCCGGTAACTGGTTCGCCGGTCACCGTAACGCTGGCCAATGGTCAGAACATCACCATCGAAGTCGGTAAAACCACCGGCACAGTGACCTTCACCGCACCGAACGATGCGCTGACCGGTCAGGCGCCACTGACCAACTCGATCACCGGTGTAACCGGCGGTAATTACGAGAATCTGGTAGCCGACAAGACCCCGGTTTCGACCAATGTCACCGATACCGTCGACACCACTAACCTGTCGCTGAGCGCGACGGGTTCGGTTGCTGAAGGTGGCTCGATCATCTACACCGCAACGCTGACCAACGCGGCTGGCTCGCCAGTTACCGTGACCCTGTCGAACGGCGCCGTGATCACCATTGAGGCGGGCAAAACCACTGGCACCGTCACCGTCGCTGCGCCAGCGGATGATGTTTACAAAGATGCAGGCAAAGTCGAAGCAACCATTTCGACCGCGACCGGTGGCAACTTCGAGAACCTGGTACCGAGCACTGTGCCGGCAGTGACCAACGTCACTGACACCATCGACACCACCACCGTCAAACTGACAGCGACAGAGTCGACAGCTGAGGGTGGCAACGTCACCTACACCGCGACTGTCGGCGCGCCAGTCACCGGCTCGCCGGTTGTCGTAACCTTGGCCAACGGTCAGACGATCACCATCGGCGTCGGCCAGACCACCGGTACCGCGACCACCACGGCACCAAACGACGCATTGACTGGCCACGCGCCGATCACCAATGCGATCACTGAGGTAAGCGGTGGCAACTACGAAAACCTTGTT
This sequence comes from Pseudomonas sp. SDT291_1_S447, assembly GCF_054070155.1. NCBI lineage: Bacteria > Pseudomonadati > Pseudomonadota > Gammaproteobacteria > Pseudomonadales > Pseudomonadaceae > Pseudomonas > Pseudomonas sp. SDT291_1_S447. The sequence continues at coordinate 1,648 of NZ_JBSVXS010000093.1, read as the reverse complement.
GCCGACAAGACCCCGGTTTCGACCAATGTCACCGATACCGTCGACACCACCAATCTGTCGCTGAGCGCGACTGGCTCGGTGGCTGAAGGTGGCTCGATCGTCTACACCGCAACCTTGACCAACGCCGCTGGCTCGCCAGTGACCGTGACCCTGTCGAACGGCGCCGTGATCACCATCGAGACCGGCAAAACCACCGGCACCGTCACCGTCGCTGCGCCAGCGGATGATGTTTACAAAGATGCAGGCAAAGTCGAAGCAACCATTTCGACCGCGACCGGTGGCAACTTCGAGAACCTGGTACCGAGCACTGTGCCGGCAGTGACCAACGTCACTGACACCATCGACACCACCACCGTCAAACTGACAGCGACAGAGTCGACAGCTGAGGGTGGCAACGTCACCTACACCGCGACTGTCGGCGCGCCAGTCACCGGCTCGCCGGTTGTCGTAACCTTGGCCAACGGTCAGACGATCACCATCGGCGTCGGCCAGACCAGCGGTACCGCGACCACTACCGCGCCAAACGATGCATTGACCGGTCATGCGCCACTGACCAACGCGATCACCAACGTGACCGGCGGTAACTACGAAAACCTTGTGGCCGACAAGACGCCAGTCAGCACCAACGTGACCGACACTGTCGACACCACCAACCTGTCGCTGAGCGCGACTGGTTCGGTTGCTGAAGGTGGCTCGATCGTTTACACCGCGACCCTGACCAACGCCGCTGGCTCGCCAGTGACCGTAACCCTGTCGAACGGCGCCGTGATTACCATCGACGCCGGTAAAACCACTGGCACCGTGACCGTTCCAGCCCCGGCTGACGACGTTTACAAAGACGCCGGCACCGTGCAAGCGACTATCGGTACCGCCACCGGTGGCAACTTCGAAAACCTGGTGCCGAGCACGACGCCTGCTGTGACCAGCGTCACCGACACCATCGACACCACCACCGTGAAACTGACGGCCACCGAGTCGGCGGCTGAGGGTGGCAACGTCGTCTACACCGCAACCGTCGGCGCGCCAGTGACGGGCTCGCCAGTCGTGGTAACCCTGTCGAACGGTCAGACCATCACCATTGGTGTTGGCCAGACCACCGGCACCGCGACCACTACCGCGCCAAACGATGCGTTGACCGGTCATGCACCGCTGACAAACGCGATCACCGACGTGACCGGCGGTAACTTCGAAAACCTCGTGGCTGACAAAACGCCGGTCAGCACTACCGTGACCGACACTGTCGACACCACCAACCTGTCGCTCAGTGCGACCGGTTCTGTGGCTGAAGGCGGTTCGATTGTTTACACCGCCACGCTGACCAACGCCGCTGGTTCGCCAGTGACCGTAACCTTGTCAAACGGCGCCGTGATCACCATCGACGCCGGTAAAACCACTGGCACCGTAACCGTTCCAGCGCCAGCCGATGACGTCTACAAAGACGCCGGTACCGTGCAGGCGACCATCAGCACCGCCACCGGTGGCAACTTCGAAAACCTCGTGCCGAGCACGACTCCGGCGGTCACCAGCGTTACCGACACCATCGACACCACCACCGTGAAACTGACCGCGATCGCCACTGCCGCTGAAGGCGGCAACGTCGTCTACACCGCGACGGTCGGTGCACCAGTAACCAGTTCGCCAGTCGTGG
>NZ_JBSVXS010000092.1:0-21762 GCF_054070155.1 Pseudomonas sp. SDT291_1_S447 | reverse complement strand
TCAGGCTACATCGATGGTGACTGACACACCGCATTCGCGAGCAAGCTCGCTCCCACATTGGTTTGTGTATCTATCCATAAAAAAACCGGGCGGCTGTTGGGCCGCCCGGTTTTGGGTGAAGGGTTACAAATGCGATTCGGCGTATTCAGCCAGAATCGAGCGAGGCACCCCTTGCAGGGTGATGTGCACACCGTTGGGGAAATCCTTGAAGCGTTCGGTCAGGTAGGTCAGCCCGGAGCTGGTCGCGGACAGGTAAGGGGTGTCGATCTGTGCGAGGTTGCCCAGGCACACCACTTTCGAACCGGCGCCGGCACGGGTGATGATGGTTTTCATCTGGTGCGGCGTGAGGTTCTGGCATTCGTCGATCAGGATCAGGCTCTGCTGGAAGCTGCGACCGCGAATGTAGTTGAGCGATTTGAACTGCAACGGCACTTTGCTGAGGATGTAATCGACGCTGCCATGGGTGTTTTCGTCATCCATGTGCAAGGCTTCGAGGTTGTCAGTGATGGCGCCCAGCCACGGCTCCATTTTTTCCGCTTCGGTGCCGGGCAGGAAACCGATCTCCTGGTCCAGGCCCTGCACGCTGCGGGTGGCAATGATGCGCCGATAGCGCTTGCTGACCATGGTCTGCTCGATCGCAGCGGCCAGCGCCAGAATGGTTTTCCCGGAACCGGCAGCCCCCGACAGGTTGACCAGATGAATGTCCGGATCCAGCAGCGCGTACAACGCCAGACTCTGATAGATGTCGCGCGGTTTAAGCCCCCAGGCCTCTTGGTGCAGCAGCGGCTCCTGATGCAGGTCGAGGATCAGCAGTTTGGCCTCGTCAATCTCCTTGATCCAGCCGACAAAGCCCTGTTCATCAATGATGAACTCGTTGATGTGCACTGCCGGCAAGTTGTCGATCAGTTGCACTTGATGCCAGGTGCGGCCGTGATCCTGACGGGTGTCGACCTTGCTCACGCGGTCCCAGAAGGAGCCGGTCATGTTGTGGTAGCCGTTGGGCAACAGGGACACGTCGTCGACCAGTTGGTCGGTGCTGTAGTCCTCGGAGGCGATACCGCAGGCGCGCGCCTTCAGGCGCATGTTGATGTCTTTGGTGACCAGCACCACCGGTTTTTTCGGGTCGCGGGTGTGCAGGTCGATCAGTTGGTTGATGATTTTGTTGTCGTTCAGATGCTCGGGCAGAATCAGGTTCGATTCGGCCTGCTTGCTCATCAGAATTGACAGCAAGCCCTTCGGCCCGCCCTTGCCGCGCTGGATCGGCACACCCAGTTCGACGTCTTCCGGGGACGCATCGCCCAGGGTCTTGTCGATCAACCGGATGGCCTGACGGCATTCAGCAGCCACGCTGTGATGCCCGCTCTTGAGCTTGTCCAGCTCTTCAAGCACGGTCATCGGGATCGCGACGTGGTGTTCTTCGAAATTCAGCAGGGCGTTTGGATCGTGAATCAATACGTTGGTATCGAGTACATAAAGGATTGGCTGGTTGGAGGAAGGGCTACGTCCGTGATCATCCATACTCGGTCACCTTTGTCAGAGCCAGTAGACGCAATACCTGAGCGGTGCTGCGCCTCGAAGTGACTGCCGAAATCTCACCTGCGGAGATTCAAGTGACTGCAAACAAACGGGTCTTGGAAGACGCCACCTGTGTTGCAGGTTTCGGCGGTCTGTCTTCGTAATACTCCAAAACCGATGACATAAAAAAGTACTTTGACGGTTTTTTTAAGTTTATTTTGCAGAGTGACGAAAAGCCCTTGGCGGACTGTCCATAGCCCGCTAAAGTCGGAAGTCCGCCTGCACCGAAATCCCGTAAAAAATCACCCCAAGCCCAATGTTTCCGGGCTTTTGCCGTTTCTCAGCGAAACGCATCCTGACAGTCTTCCCAACCGATGCCGCTCTGCGCGGTTTGCGTGATCAGCCACGGCAACGAAGTCTTCACCGCGTCCTGCTTCATGTTGAAATTGATCACCCCATGGCGCCACAACAGCATCAGCGTCAGTACCCGCTGCGCGCTCGCTGAGCCCTTGAGTTTGCCGGCGCCGTCCTGGGCGTCGATGTCCCACAGCGCCACTTGCAGGCCCTGGGTATTGAAAAAACCTTGCGCATCGCTGCGACGCTGCCCTTCCGGCGGACGGAACAGCGGCACATAGTTTTCCGGCAACTTGCTCTTCACCAGATCAGCGCTGCGCCGCACCGAATCCTGCCAGTCCTGCCAGTGGCTGTGGGAACGGAACTCCCAACCCTGCACGCCGACGCACTGTTTCGAAAAGCCCGCCTGCAGACTGCTGACTGAACGATCGGCCAGCCGCGCCTGAATATCTTTGCCCAACACAAAGAACGTGCCGCTCAGGTTGGACTTGCGCAGGTATTCGGTGAGCCAGTCAGTGTTGTCCGGTTGCAGGTTGGCGGCGCTGTCGAAGGTCAGCAAAAACAGGCGGTCGTTCATCTCGTCGCCGTTGCGCTCGTAGTCGCCGAAACGATCGATTTCGCTGCTGGTCTGCGGTGACAGCGCCGCCTTGCGCATCAGTTCATCCAGATACTGCAAATGGAAGATCCGGCTCGGCTCGGCCCACTTGGTGTAATAACTGTCGTCACTGACCACGAACTTGGCAGCTTGCTCACGCAGGGTCGGCAGGTCTTCGACGAGGAAACAGAACGAGGCGTCCTGATCGCAGCTTTGCTGGGCGTAGTTGTAGTTGGCCAACAAGCGCTGCCAGAGACGCTGGCGCAGGCTGTTGATCGCGTCGATGTTGATCGTGCGCAGGCCCAGACGCTGAGCCAAAGCGGCTTCGTCCATCGATTCGGTACCCAGCAGGCCACGGGCGAACATGAGGATTTCCGCCCGGGACGCCACATCAAACAGCGTCGGGTTGCTGAGCTGCTCTGGCCAGGTGCTGCGATCCAGCGTCGCCACATCGCCCGGCGCCGCCACGGCACCGAAGCTCAACAGCCACGCGGTGAATAAAAGAACAATGCGCAAAAGGGATGTCTCCATAACAAAACCCGCGCGGCACTATAGCTGATGTGCAACGTTCACGGACGCTGCCCTCACCCCAGCCCTCTCCCGGAGGGAGAGGGAGCTGACCGAGTATCGCTTTCGATATCCGCCAATCGGAACTACCGAGTCGAACTCAAATTTTGAAACCAACGAAGATCGGCTCCCTCTCCCTCCGGGAGAGGGCTGGGGTGAGGGAAAAATTCCACCAGCCGTCGCAAATGCCCAAGCTTCCCCACACCTATTACCCCCATAGCTGGAGTCAACACCGACAACCCCCTAGAATCGCCCCCACGATTAAAGGAGACGACTTCATGCTGATGGTGATTTCCCCCGCCAAGACCCTCGATTACGAAACACCGCCGGCGACCCAGCGCTTCACTCAGCCGCAATACCTCGACCATTCCCAGGAATTGATCCAGCAATTGCGCGAGCTGACGCCGGCGCAGATCAGCGAACTGATGCACGTGTCCGACAAGATCGGCGGGCTCAACGCCGCGCGCTTCGGCAGCTGGACACCCGCGTTCACCCCGGAAAACGCCAAGCAGGCGCTGCTCGCGTTCAAGGGCGACGTCTATACCGGTCTCGACGCGCAATCCTTCAGCGAAGCCGACTTCGATTACGCGCAAAAGCACTTGCGTATGCTCTCCGGCCTCTACGGCCTGCTGCGCCCGCTCGACCTGATGCAGCCGTACCGTCTGGAAATGGGCACCAAACTGGCCAACGCCCGTGGCAAAGATCTGTACGCCTTCTGGGGCACGCGCATCAGCGAGTGGTTGAACGAAGCACTGGCCGATCAGGGCGATGACGTGCTGCTCAACCTCGCTTCCAACGAGTACTTCTCGGCAGTCAAACGCACGGCGTTGAACGCGCGGATCATCAACACCGAGTTCAAGGATCAGAAGAACGGCCAGTACAAGATCATCAGCTTCTACGCGAAGAAAGCGCGGGGCCTGATGAGCCGTTTCGTGATTCAGGAAAAGATCAACGATCCGGCCCTGCTCAAGCAGTTCGATGTGCAGGGTTATCGCTACAGCGCCGAACAGTCGAAACCGGACAATCTGGTGTTTTTGCGCGACCACGCCCCCGAATAAAGCATGCCCAATGCACGACTCTTTTCATAAAGAGTCGTGCAGCTCGCACGATGTCAAAAAACCCTCGCCACATTTCGCCATTTTAATGGCGCCAGAAAATCCTCCCTGTCTTTTCTAAGATTAGTTTCACTCGACACTGATCATTTTTTTCAGTAGTGGCACCTAAATTTTTTCACCGTAGTGGCACAAAACTATCTAACGTGATTTTTCGCCTGTTATTAAAGGTCGAAAACGAAAGTGCTATCAAATTGAGACTAGTGCCATCTCTGACAATATTTCAAGAAATTTCAGTTTTCGCGATGAGCGGGCAGGAACTTCGTCCGAATGCATAGCTCATACCACCGGTAACGATTCTCGCCGAGTTTGTACGAGATAACTTACGCAGAGCAGATAGCCATGTAACCAAGTTGTCACAGCAACTTGCCTAGATGACTAACTAGTCTCAAAACAGACGATGGACAGGAGATACGCACCATTTATATCCCCTACAAAGGCCATGGCCGCGCCCTTATAAACGTGCTCGCCTGAGCACCCAACCGCTTGATTCACGGGACTTTAATCCTGACATCGAGCGCGCAAGACGATTGCACAAGAGTCTTCTCCAAAGAAGATCGGCTGCATAACAGGGCAAGTCATAACAACAAGGCCTGGTTGCGCACATCTTGAGTGCACTTATTTAGACACTCGGAACTTAGTATGCCTGCACACGGCATTGTGGCGCCTGTATGCCGCACTTTCGAGTGCACTAATGAACGCTGAACACCATTAACTCCGGCCTTCTAAGGCCTGATATATACAGAGGTAATTGCGATGCGCATCAGCATATTTGGTTTGGGTTACGTTGGCGCAGTATGTGCCGGTTGCCTGTCTGCACGGGGCCATGACGTAGTTGGCGTCGATGTTGCCAAAGACAAGATCGACATGATCAACGCCGGCAAATCGCCAATTGTTGAACCGGGCCTGGGCGAACTTCTGCAACAGGGTATCCAGACCGGTCGTCTGCGTGGCACGACCAACTTCGCCGAAGCGATTCGTGACACCGACCTGTCGATGATCTGCGTTGGCACGCCAAGCAAGAAGAACGGCGACCTCGAACTGAACTACATCGAAGCCGTGTGCCGCGAGATCGGTTTTGTCCTGCGTGAAAAAACCACCCGCCACACCATCGTCGTGCGCAGCACCGTGCTGCCGGGCACCGTGGCCAACGTGGTGATCCCGATTCTCGAAGACTGCTCGGGCAAGAAGGCCGGTGTCGACTTCGGCGTTGCGGTCAACCCTGAGTTCCTGCGTGAATCCACCGCGATTGCCGATTACGACCTGCCACCGATGACTGTCATCGGCGAGTTCGACAAGGCCTCGGGCGACGTTCTGCAATCGCTGTACGAAGAACTCGATGCTCCGATCATCCGCAAGGACATCGCCGTTGCCGAGATGATCAAGTACACCTGCAACGTCTGGCACGCGACCAAAGTGACCTTCGCCAACGAGATCGGCAACATCGCCAAAGCGGTCGGCGTCGATGGCCGTGAAGTGATGGACGTGGTCTGCCAGGACAAGACCCTCAACCTGTCCCAGTACTACATGCGCCCGGGCTTCGCCTTCGGCGGTTCGTGCCTGCCGAAAGACGTGCGCGCCCTGACCTACCGCGCCGGTTCGCTGGACGTCGAAGCGCCGCTGCTCAACTCGCTGATGCGCAGCAACGAATCGCAAGTGCAGAACGCCTTCGACATCGTTGAAAGCCACGACAAACGCAAAGTCGCCCTGCTCGGCCTGAGCTTCAAGGCCGGTACCGACGACCTGCGCGAAAGCCCGCTGGTAGAGCTGGCCGAGATGCTGATCGGCAAGGGTTACGACCTGAGCATCTACGACAGCAACGTCGAGTACGCCCGTGTTCACGGCGCGAACAAGGACTACATCGAGTCGAAAATCCCGCACGTATCGTCCCTGCTCAACGCGGACTTCGATTCGGTGATCGACAACTCCGACGTGATCATCCTCGGCAACCGCGACGAGAAGTTCCGCCCGTTGGCGCAGCAAGCGCCGCACGGCAAACAGGTCATCGACCTGGTGGGCTTCATGGCCAAAGCCACCGACGCCGGTACTCGCACCGAAGGTATCTGCTGGTAAAGCAGCCCTAAGCGACAAGCCTCGAGCTGCAAGCCAAAGCGTTCCGCTTGCAGCTCGAAGCTTGCGGCTTGAAGCCTTCTCACCTTCGGATGACGTTGATGACCAAGCTCAAACATTTTTTTCTGCAATCAGCCGGCTGGCTTTTTTATCTCAGTCTGCTGATGGGCCTGGCCTTGATGCTGCCCACGTCCACATTCGACTCCGAGTCGAAGGACTTCATTTTCCTGATTGGCGCCGTGGGTATCTGGCGCTACTCGATGGGTGCAACGCACTTTGTGCGCGGCATGATTTTTCTCTACATCGTTTACCCGCACCTGCGCCGTAAAGTGCGCAAGCTGGGTAAAGCGGCGGACCCGTCGCATGTGTTCCTGATGGTCACCAGTTTCCGTATCGACGCGCTCACCACCGCGCAGGTCTACAGCTCGGTGATCCGCGAAGCCATCGACTGCGAACTGCCGACCACCGTGGTCTGCTCGATCGTCGAAATGTCCGATGAGCTGCTGGTCAAGGCGCTGTGGGCACGGATGAATCCGCCCGATCGCGTCAAGCTCGACTTCGTGCGCATTCCCGGCACCGGCAAACGTGATGGCCTGGCCTATGGTTTCCGCGCGATCTCCCGTCACCTGCCGGACGACCGCGCCGTGGTTGCCGTGATCGATGGCGACACCGTGCTCGGCGAAGGCACCGTGCGCAAGACCGTGCCGTGGTTCCAGCTGTTCGGCAACGTCGGCGGCCTGACCACCAACGAATTCTGCGAAGTGCGCGGCGGCTACATCATGAGCGAATGGCACAAGCTGCGTTTCGCCCAGCGCCACATCAACATGTGCTCGATGGCCCTGTCCAAACGCGTACTGACCATGACCGGTCGTATGTCGGTGTTCCGCGCCACCGTGGTGACCAACCCGGAATTCATCGCCGACGTTGAAAGCGACTCGCTGCAACACTGGCGTCTGGGCCGTTTCAAGTTCTTGACCGGTGACGACAAGTCGAGCTGGTTCAGCCTGATGCGCCTCGGTTACGACACCTTCTACGTGCCTGACGCGGCGATCAACACCGTTGAACACCCGCCGGAAAAGAGCTTCATCAAGGCCAGCCGCAAACTGATGTTCCGCTGGTACGGCAACAACCTGCGGCAGAACTCGCGAGCCCTGGGCCTGGGTGTGAAACGCCTCGGCGCCTTCACCTCGGTGGTGCTGTTCGATCAACGCGTATCGATGTGGACATCCTTGCTCGGCCTGACCGTGGCGATGATCGCCAGCTTCAAATACGGCACCGCGTTCATCCTGGTTTACCTGCTGTGGATCGGCATCACCCGCCTGATCCTGACCTTGCTGTTGTCGTGTTCCGGTCACCGCATCGGCCCGGCTTACCCGGCGATTCTTTATTACAACCAGATCGTTGGCGCACTGGTGAAGATCTACGTGTTCTTCCGCCTTGACCAACAATCCTGGACTCGCCAACCCACATCCCTGACCCGTGATCTCGCCAGCTTTCAACGTTGGTTCAACACCTGGTCGTCTCGGACCATGACCTTCTCCGCCGGCAGCATTTTCGTCGCCGTGCTGCTGATGATGGTCTGACCCGCCCCTATTGAATTAACAAGGAAATCGCCCCTATGAATACCGCCGTCAACGCCAACGTAGTGCATGAATCCGAAGCCCAGCGCCAACACGCCCGCGTGAAAATCCCGGCCAAACTGCGCTTCTTCGGTCCCGACCGGACGCCGGTCGAAGCGCGGGTCATCGACCTCTCGGCCGGTGGTCTGGCGTTCAACGCCGGGCAACTGCCGCTGACCATCGGCGAGGTGTACAAGGCGCGTCTGCAATTTGTCATCGACAACCTCGGCCTGGCGATGGACGTTGAACTGCAAGTGCGTTCCTACGACCGCCCGACCGGTCGCGTCGGTTGCCAGTTCCAGAACCTTGAGCCGCAGGATATTTCCACCCTGCGCCACTTGATCACTTCGCACTTGGCCGGCGACATCGTCAGCATGGGTGAGGTGCTGGCAACTCTGCAGCGTGACAACTTCACCAAGGCGCGCAAGGTCAAGGACGGCGGCAGCGGCATGACCCCGTTCGGGCGTTTGAAAGCAGTGACCTTCAGTGCCGGTATTTTTGCGGTCGGCCTGGTTGCAGCGGGTTTCATTTTCAAATCGGTGTACGGCATGTACTTCGTCAGCCATGCGCAGGCTGGCCTGGTCAGCGTACCGGGCATGAACATCACCATGCCGCGTGACGGCACCGTGCAGAGTCTGGTCAAGTCCGACGGCGTTGCGGCGAAAGGCGCGCCACTGGCGACCTTCAGCACCAGCATGCTCGACGTGCTCAAGGGCCATCTGGAAGAAGATCAACTGTCGCCGGCCAAGGTTGAAGAACTGTTCGGCAAGCAAATGACCGGCACCCTGACCTCGCCGTGCGATTGCACCGTGGCCCAGCAACTGGTGGCTGACGGTCAATACGCGAGCAAGGGCGATGTGATCTTCCAGTTGGTGCCGCGCAACACCCAGGCCACCGTCGATGCACGCTTCTCCTATCGCCAGTTCGGCGATGTGCGTCCAGGTACCCCGGTGAGCTTCCAGATTGCCGGCGAAGACAAGACCCGCACCGGCAAGATCGTCAGCAGCACCAGCCTGAAAAGCGCCGACCTGTCCTCTGACATCCGCGTGCAGATCCAGCCTGACGAGCCGCTCGACAGCAGCCTCGCCGGCCGTCCGGTGGAAGTGAACAGCGACCGTGGCCCGAACCTGAACTGGCTGATCGACAAAGCCATGGCTGCCGGTCTTTAAGTCGAGGACATGCCTGTGACTACTCCACCCATCCTGAAAACACCGCGATCCCTGTGGGAGCTGGCCTGCCGGCGATTGGATCAGCGCGGTGTGTCTGATGTACCGCGCCGCCTGAATCGCGAGCAGGCTCACTCCTACATGGGGACGGTGTGTGCCTTGGCATTGGCGGTGAGTCTGGCCGGTTGCGCCGGCCTGCCCGATCAGCGTCTGGCCAACGAAGCGCTCAAGCGTGGCGACACCGCCACCGCCGCGCAGAACTATCAGCAACTGGCTGATCTGGGTTACAGCGAAGCCCAAGTCGGCCTCGCCGATATCCAGGTCGACAGCCGCGATCCTGCGCAAATGAAACAGGCCGAGGCGACTTACCGCGCCGCTGCCAGTGTTTCGCCGCGTGCTCAGGCGCGTCTCGGCCGCTTGCTGGTAGCCAAACCGGGCTCCACCGAAGCCGAGCATCAGGAAGCCGAAAGCCTGCTGAAAAAAGCCGCCGCGAATGGCGAAGGCAACACGTTGATCCCGCTGGCGATGCTGTATCTGCAATACCCGCACAGCTTCCCCAACATCAACGCTCAGCAGCAGATCGATCAGTGGCGCAAATCCGGTTATCCGGAAGCGGGTCTGGCGCAGGTGCTGCTGTATCGCACCCAAGGCACCTACGACCAGCACCTGGATGACGTGGAAAAAATCTGCAAAGCCGCGCTCAACACCACCGACATCTGCTACGTCGAACTGGCCACGGTCTATCAGAAACGTGCCCAGCCAGAACAGCAAGCCGAGTTGATCAAGCAGATGCAGGCCGGTTACAGCCGTGGCACCGTCACCGCGCAGCGCGTCGATTCGGTGGCCCGTGTACTGGCCGATTCGACCCTGGGCAAGCCCGACGAAAAAACCGCGCAGTCGCTGCTTGAGCCGATCGCTCCTGGCTATCCGGCGTCGTGGGTGACCCTCGCGCAATTGCTTTACGACTACCCGGAACTGGGTGACGTCGACCAGATGATGAAGTACCTCGACAACGGCCGCGCCGCCGACCAGCCGCGCGCCGAGCTGTTGCTGGGCAAGCTCTACTACGAAGGAAAAATGGTCCCGGCCGACGCCAAAGTCGCCGAAGAACATTTCCAGAAAGCCGTTGGTCGTGAAGTCGCCGCCGACTACTACCTCGGCCAGATCTATCGCCGTGGTTACCTCGGCAAGGTCTATCCGCAGAAAGCCCTCGACCACTTGCTGACCGCCGCACGCAACGGCCAGAACAGCGCCGACTTCGCCATCGCGCAACTGTTCTCCCAAGGCAAGGGCACCAAGCCCGACCCGCTCAACGCCTACGTCTTCAGCCAATTGGCCAAGGCGCAAAACACTCCGCAAGCCGATGAGCTGGCGGCCACCCTCGCCGCGCAATTGCCGCCCGAGCGTCTGGCCGAAGCGCAACGTCTGCTGCAACAAGAGCAAGCCAGCCGTGGCGCTCTGAACCCGAACACGCTGCAACTGCACGCCCTGCAAGAAGAAGACGGCGAGGAAAAATTATGAAGTTGAATCCATTCGTGAAGGCCGGCATTGGCCTTTCGTTCGCGCTGATCTGGTCTTGCCCGACACTGGCCGCGATGACTGAAACCAAGAACTTTGGCCTCGAAGTGAAAGTCACCGGCCAGTCCGAAGACGACCGCGACCTCGGCACCGCCAGCGGCGGCGACGTCAACGGCGTCGGCCTCGACCTGCGTCCTTGGGTCTACGGCGAAAGCGGCGCGTGGAGTGCCTACGCCATGGGCCAGGCCGTGACCTCGACCGACATCATCGAAACCGACACCCTGCAACAATCCGACGGTGAACAAGCCACCGACAACGGTGATCGCAAAACCAAGAAAAACTATCTGGCGATGCGCGAGTTCTGGGTCGGCTACAGCGGCCTCACCCCGTACCCGGGCGAGATGCTCAAGTTCGGTCGCCAGCGTCTGCGTAATGATGACGGCCAATGGCGCGACACCAATATCGAAGCGCTGAACTGGACCTTCGACACCACCCTGTTGCGCGCCAACGCCGGTGTTGCCGAACGCTTCAGCGAATACCGCACCGACCTGAAAGAGCTGGCGCCGAAAGACAAGGATCGCCTGCACGCCTACGCCGATGCGGCTTATCAGTGGACGCCGGGCAACTGGGTCGGCATTCGCGGTCACCACACCCACGATGACGGCAAACTCGATTACGCCGAGCCGGGTGTTCCACGCGACTCGCTGGACAAGACCGAGAACGGCGACATCAGCTGGATCGGTCTGACCGCCGACAGCGACGCCTACAACTGGCGCAACACCAACACCGTCAACTACTGGGGCAGCATCACCGGCATGAGCGGCGACCGCGACACGGTCAACGCCTTGAATGCCGATGGTTCGCGTCCGGCGCAAGCCAAGCGCAGCGATGACGTCAACGGCTGGGCCACCGACATTGGTGTGCGTCTGCGCCTTGATCCGCAATGGCAAGTCGGCGGTGCCTATGCCCGTGCCAGTGCCGATTACGAGCAGACCGGTCTGGAAAGCAACCGCTCCAACTACACCGGTACGCGCTCGCGGGTGCACCGTTTCGGCGAAGCCTTCCGTGGCGAAATGAACAACATGCAGACCGCGACCCTGTTCGGTTCGTGGATGGTCAACGACGAGTACGACGCCAGCCTGATCTACCACAAGTTCTGGCGTGTCGACGGCAACAAGCCGGTCGGCAGCAACGGTATCAACGCGGTGGAAAACAACACCGACGACGTCACCGGCGCGATCCTTTCCAGCACCTCGCTGCCGCTTGAAGACGGCAACAAGGACCTCGGTCAGGAGATGGATCTGGTCGTCACCAAGTACTTCAAGCAAGGCCTGTTGCCGGCGGCGCTGAGCCAGTCGATCGACGAGCCTTCGGCCCTCGTGCGTTTCCGTGGCGGTGTGTTCAAACCGGGCGATGCCTATGGCAAGCAGGTTGATTCGTACATGCACCGCGCGTTCATCGACGTGATCTGGCGCTTCTGATGCAAACCGCCAAGGGAGTGCCCGACATGATCAGCACCAGGACAGGCTCACTCAGCCTGCTGGCCGGCGCGATGCTGCTGGCCAGCGCCAGCGCCTTCGCGACTGTGGAGCCGGTTAAGCCGGTGACCACCGCGAAAGAGCTGCAACAAGCCAAGACCTACACCGTCAGCAGCGCGCCGACCGAAGCGCTGAACCTGGCCGCGCCGAAACTGCCGGACATTTCCGGCTACACCGCCGAAGCCGCTGCGGCGAAAATCGTCCGCAGCAAAGCAGGCAAAGTCAGCGTGCGCCGGATGATGCAGGAAGACGCGCTGAAGGACTTCATCGGCGGCGACAACAAGATGGCCGAATGGGTGGTGCGTCAGCACGGCATCCCGCAGGCGATCTTCGTCGACGACGGTTACATGAACCTCAAGGATCTGGCGCAGAAACTGCCCAAGCAGTATTTCAGCGAGACCTCGCCGGGCGTGTACCTGTCGAAGCTGCCGATCGTGGTTGGCCGTAAAGGCATCCTCGAAATCGACGGCCAGACCCAGGAACTGCGCCTGTCGCAAGAGGCCGGGGCGTTCATGGTCAACGACGGCCAACTGTTCGTGCGTGACACCAAAGTCACCGGCTGGCGCGAGAAGGAAAACGGCCCGGCAACCTTCCGTTCGCCGAAGGAATTCCGCCCGTTCCTGCTCGCCTGGGGTGGCACCGAGACCTACATCGTCAACAGCAAGATGGCCAGCTTCGGCTACGCCAACAGTAAGTCGTACGGCGTGAGTATTTCCCAGTACACGCCAAACATGGCCAAGGTCCTCAAGCGCCCTGAACCGACCGGCTGGATCGTCGGCTCCGAGTTCTCCGACATGTGGTACGGCTTCTACTGCTATGAGACCCGTGACTTCGTGGTCAAGGGCAACACCTACAAAGACAACATCGTCTACGGCATCGACCCGCACGACCGTTCCCACGGCCTGATCATTGCCGAGAACACCGTGTACGGCACGAAGAAGAAGCACGGGATCATTATTTCCCGTGAGGTCAACGACAGCTTCATCTTCAACAACAAAAGCTACGACAACAAACTCTCGGGCCTGGTGATCGACCGGAACAGCGTCAACAACATCATTGCCTACAACGAGATCTACAAGAACCACACCGACGGCATCACCCTCTACGAGTCCGCAGACAACCTGCTGTGGGGCAACAAGGTCATTAGCAACAAGCGCCACGGCATCCGCATTCGTAACAGCGTGAACATCCGCCTCTACGAAAACGTCGCCATGGCCAACGGTTTGACCGGCGTCTACGGCCACATCAAAGACCTCACCGACACCGACCGTGACATCAAGCTCGACCCGTTCGATGCGCAGGTGTCGCTGATCGTCGTTGGCGGTGAGCTGGCGGCCAATGGCAGCGGCCCGCTGTCGATCGATTCACCGTTGAGTGTCGAGCTGTATCGCGTGTCGATGCTGGCGCCGACCAAATCCAGCGGCATCAGCTTCAACGGCATCCTCGGCGAGCGCCAGGATGAAATTCTCGACCTGCTGGTGCGCCAGCAGAAAGCCGTGCTGATCGACCCTGTCGAACGCCAGACCGAAATGCAGGACTGAGGATAATTTTATGCACCCACACTTGATCAAATTACTCAGCCTGTCGGCCCTGACCGTGGGCATTCTCGCGGCCAGCAACGGTGCGCGCGCCGATGAAGGCGCCGCTGCCACGCCACCAAAGTTCAGCGCCGAACCGTGCTGCAACCTGTGCCCGGCCGCCCATGACGCGAAGAATTACACCACGCGTTATCAGCAGAACTTCACCACGTTGGTGCAGGCGCAGGGCGACTGGTTGTTCCGGACTCAGGAAGACCTGCGCACCGAATTCAACACCACCCCGGCCGGCTACAAACGCCTGCAACAGCTGCACGATGCGTTCAAGGCCAAAGGCGTCGAGCTGGTGATCGTTTACCAGCCGACCCGTGGCCTGGTGAACCGCAACAAGCTCAACCCGCAGGAAAAAGCCGCGTTCGATTACGAGAAAGCGCTGGGCAACTACAAGACCATGCTCGGCCGTTTCGCCAAGATGGGTTACGTCGTGCCAGATCTGTCGCCGCTGACCAACGAATCGCTGCCGGACACCCTCCCCGCCCACGATTTCTACTTCCGTGGCGACCAACACTGGACGCCATACGGTGCGCAGCGCACGGCAAAAATCGTCGCCGAGAAGGTCAAGCAGATCCCGGCTTTCGCCGACGTGCCCAAGCGTGAATTCGAGACCAAGCGCTCCGGGCGCATGGGCAAGACCGGCACCCTGCACAACATGGCCGGGCAACTGTGCGGCACCAGTTACGCGATCCAGTACATGGATCAGTTCACCACCGAGCCGAAAGGCGAGGCTGGCGACGGCGACCTGTTCGGTGATTCCGGCAATCCGCAAATCACCCTCGTCGGTACTTCGCACAGTGGCAAGAACTACAACTTCGCCGGTTTCCTCGAAGAGGCCATCGGCGCCGACATTCTCAACGTCGCGTTTCCCGGCGGTGGCCTGGAAGGTTCGATGTTGCAGTACCTCGGCAGCGACGAATTCCAGAAGACCCCGCCGAAGATTCTCATCTGGGAGTTCTCGCCGCTGTACCGCCTCGACCAGGAAACCATCTATCGCCAGATGATGTCCCTGCTCGACAACGGCTGCGAAGGCAAAGACGCGCAAATGTCCGCGAGCACCACGCTCAAGCCGGGCAGCAAACAAGAACTGCTGGTCAACAGCAAGAACCTGAACCTGCAGAACAGCAGCCATCAGGTCGACATCCGCTTCACCGACCCTTCGGTGAAAACCCTGCAAGCCACCCTCTGGTACATGAACGGTCGCCACGAGGACATCAAGATCGAGAAACCGGAAACCTCCGACACCGACGGTCGTTTCGCCTTTGAGTTGCGCACGGACGAAGACTGGGCCTCGCAAAACCTGCTGGCGGTCGAAGTCCAGGGCCCGGAAGCGGGCACCGCGCCACAGAAAGTCGAAGCGAAAATCTGCAAACGCAACGTATTCCCGGGCGCTGGGCAACAAACCGCTCAGGTCGGGCAATGAGGTCTGCTATGCGAAACTCGAAACTGAAAACTCTTTTAGCGCCGACGCTGCTCGGGCTGGCGATCTTCGCCGGCACCGCGCAGGCCGCCGCGCCATTGCGTCCACCTCAGGGCTATTTCGCGCCTGTGGATAAATTCAAGACCGGTGACAAAAGCGAAGGCTGCGACGCGATGCCGACGCCGTACACCGGGCCGCTGCAATTCCGCAGCAAATACGAAGGTTCGGACAAGGCTCGCGCAACGCTGAACGTGCAGTCGGAAAAAGCCTTTCGCGACACCACCAAAGACATCACCACGCTGGAACGCGGTACCGCCAAACGGGTGATGCAGTTCATGCGCGACGGACGTACGGAGCAGCTCGATTGCACGCTGAACTGGCTGACCGCGTGGGCCAAGGCCGATGCGTTGATGTCGAAAGACTTCAACCACACCGGCAAGTCGATGCGCAAATGGGCGCTGGGCAGCATGGCCTCTTCGTACATTCGCCTGAAGTTCTCCGACTCGCACCCGCTGGCGCAGCATCAGCAGGAAGCGCAGTTGATCGAGGCGTGGTTCAGCAAAATGGCCGATCAGGTGGTCAGCGACTGGGACAACCTGCCGCTGGAAAAAACCAACAACCACTCCTACTGGGCTGCATGGTCGGTGATGGCGACCTCGGTCGCGACCAACCGCCGCGACCTGTTTGACTGGGCGGTGAAGGAATACAAGGTTGGCGTCAATCAAGTCGATGCCGACGGCTTCCTGCCGAACGAACTCAAGCGTCAGCAACGCGCGCTCGCCTATCACAACTACGCCCTGCCGCCACTGGCGATGATCGCCAGTTTCGCCCAAGTCAACGGGGTTGATTTGCGCCAGGAAAACAATGGCGCGCTGAAGCGTCTGGGTGATCGGGTGTTGGCGGGGGTGAAAGACCCGGATGAGTTCGAGAAGAAGAACGGCAAAGAGCAGGACATGACCGACCTGAAAGAGGACATGAAATTCGCCTGGCTCGAACCGTTCTGCACGCTCTACACCTGTGCGCCGGATGTGATCGAGAAGAAGCGCGGCATGCAGCCGTTCAAGACCTTCCGCCTGGGTGGGGACCTGACCAAGGTCTACGACCCGTCCCATGAAAAGGGCAACAAAGGCTCATGAAGCAAAAGCCCCTCACCCTAACCCTCTCCCGGAGGGAGAGGGGACTGACCGAGGTGGCTGTGCGAGTTACGCCGAAATGAAATACCGAGTCGATCTCAGGTGTTGAAAAACAATCGAGATCAGGCTGCACAGAAATACCGAGTCAATCTCCATTTTTGAAAACCATGGAGATCAGGCTCCCTCTCCCTCCGGGAGAGGGCGGGGGGTGAGGGAAAGATTTCAAGACCCTGCACAACCCTGACAGAAACACCGTTTCACCCCTCCACTACCACGGGGGGTTAGGGGGGGCTTTGGCCCTTGACTGTTGGTTCAAACATGGAGAGATCGGGATGGTATTTTCATCCAACGTGTTCCTGTTTCTGTTCTTGCCGATCTTTCTCGGCTTGTACTACTTGAGCGGGCAACGCTATCGCAACCTGCTGCTGCTGATCGCCAGCTACGTGTTCTACGCCTGGTGGCGTGTGGACTTTCTCGCGCTGTTCGCAGCGGTCACGCTGTGGAACTACTGGATCGGCCTCAAAGTCGGTGCCGCCGGTGTCAGAACCAAACCGGCTCAGCGCTGGCTGCTGCTCGGTGTCGCCGTCGACCTGTGCATCCTCGGCTACTTCAAGTACGCCAACTTCGGCGTCGACAGCATCAACGCGATGATGACGTCGGTCGGTCTTGAGCCGTTCATCCTCACCCACGTGCTGTTGCCGATCGGTATCTCGTTCTACATCTTCGAGTCGATCAGCTACATCATCGACGTGTATCGCGGTGACACCCCGGCCACGCGCAACCTGATCGACTTTGCTGCATTCGTGGCGATTTTCCCGCACTTGATTGCCGGCCCGGTTCTGCGTTTCCGCGATCTCGCCGACCAGTTCAACAACCGCACGCACACCCTCGACAAATTCTCCGAGGGCTGCACACGGTTCATGCAGGGTTTCATTAAAAAGGTCTTCATTGCCGACACCCTCGCGGTGGTCGCTGACCATTGCTTCGCCCTGCAAAACCCGACCACCGGCGATGCCTGGCTCGGCGCACTGGCCTACACCGCGCAGCTGTATTTCGACTTCTCCGGTTACAGCGACATGGCGATTGGTCTGGGCTTGATGATGGGTTTCCGCTTCATGGAAAACTTCAAACAGCCGTACATCAGCCAGTCGATCACCGAGTTCTGGCGCCGCTGGCACATCAGCCTGTCGACCTGGCTGCGTGACTATCTGTACATCACCCTCGGCGGTAACCGTAAAGGCACGCTGATGACCTATCGCAACCTGTTCCTGACCATGCTCCTCGGTGGTCTGTGGCACGGCGCGAACATCACTTACATCGTCTGGGGCGCCTGGCACGGCATGTGGCTGGCGATTGAAAAAGCGCTGGGCCTGAACACTTCGCCGCGCAGCCTCAACCCGATCCGCTGGGCGCTGACTTTCCTGCTGGTGGTCATGGGCTGGGTGATCTTCCGTGCCGAGAACCTGCACGTTGCCGGGCGCATGTACGGCGCGATGTTCAGCTTCGGCGACTGGTCGCTGTCGGAACTCAATCAGGCCAGCCTCACCGGTCTGCAAGTGGCGACCCTTGTTGTGGCGTACGTGACGCTGGCCTTCTTCGGTCTGCGTGATCTGTACACCAACCAGCCACCGGCCAAGAGCAAACCTGAAGTCAACGTCGAGGCCAACGGCCCTGCCACCGCGACCCCGGGAATGATCAAAGCCGCACCCGGCGAAAACCCGGCGAGCATCCACGAGCCTGGCTACACCGTCGGCGTCGAAGCCCAGGTGCAACCGGCCTACTGGAGCGCGGACTGGTCGCGCTATGTGATGCGCGGCCTGATCCTGCTGCTGTTCATCGCCTCGATTCTCAAACTCTCGGCGCAAAGCTTCTCGCCGTTCCTTTACTTCCAGTTCTGAGGGATCTGACATGACCCGCTCATTACGCATCTTCTACATCGCCCTGTTCCTGGTGACCCTGTTGGTCTTGGGTCTGTGGTCGGTTCGCAGCTTCTTCGGCTTCAGCACCAATGCCGAGGCGACGGTGCTCAACGGCCGCTGGACCAAGGCTGTGGAAACCCATTACGACGAAGAATTCCCGATCAAGCGTCTGGGCACCAATCTCTGGGCCGCGCTGGATTTCAAACTGTTCAACGAAGGTCGTCCGGGCGTGGTGCTCGGTCGCGACCAGTGGTTGTACAGCGACGAGGAATTCAACCCGATCGTCAACGAAGAGCTGAACCTGCAAGGCAACTACGCGCTGGTCGAAGGCGTGCGCCAGACCCTCAAAGAGAAAGGCGTGAAACTGGTGATGGCGATCGTGCCGGCCAAGGTTCGTCTGTACCCGGAACATCTGGGTGAAGTGAAACCGGCGAGCATCCACGAAAACCTTTATGAGGATTTCCACCACCGCGTCGCGGCCGACAAGATCCTCGCCCCTGACCTGCTCAAGCCATTGCAACAGGCCAAGCAGAACGGTCAGCAAGTGTTCCTGCGCACCGACACGCACTGGACGCCTGAGGGCGCCGAGATTGCCGCGAACACCCTGGCGAAAACCATCGCCGACAAGTTCCCGCTCAGCGGCGAGCCGCAGCGCTTCGTCACCACGCCAGCGGAGAAGGTTACGCACAAGGGCGATCTGCGCTTGTTCCTGCCGCTTGATCCGCTGTTCGAAAACCTGATGCCGGCGCAAGAGCCGCTGCAAAAGCGCAACACCGTCGCGGCCGGCGAGCAGCCTGCCGGTGATGACGCGCTGTTCGCCAGCAATGAAGTGCCGGTGGCACTGGTCGGCACCAGCTACAGCGCCAACCCTAACTGGAACTTCGTCGGTGCACTGAAACAAGCGCTGCACAGCGACGTGGTGAGCTACGCCGAAGACGGCCACGGCCCGATCCTGCCGATGCTCAGCTACCTGAAAAGCGATGACTTCAAGAACAGCCCGCCGCAGGTGCTGATCTGGGAGTTTCCTGAACGTTATCTGCCTGTGAACAACGAAATCGGCGACGCCGACCCGCAGTGGGTCGCAGAGCTTAAACAAGCCGGCGCGCGCCAACAAAACGTAGCAATCAACACTAAATCCGAGACGCCCGATCGGGCGCAAAACTGAAAGAGAGGTACACCATGACTTTCACTACTACTCCTCGTCGTCTCGCTAAAAGCTTCGCTCTGGTTGCTGGCCTCAGCGTGCTTTCCGTCCCAGCCTTTGCCGGTGGCGACGCCGCACTCTACGGCCCGACCGCACCGAAAGGCTCGACCTTCGTGCGGATCTACAACGCCAGCAACGCTGAAGTCAGTGCCACCGTTGGCAGCACCAACCTGAGCGACGTTGCGCCACTGGCCAGCAGCGACTTCAGCTTCATGCCGGGCGGTGATTACAGCGCCAAGGTCGGCAGCCAGACCCTGCCGGTGAAACTCGCCGGTGACCACTACTACACCCTGGTCAACAACGCTTCCGGCGCGCCGCAACTGATCGAAGAGCCGCCGTTCAAGAACAAGCAGAAATCCCTGGTGCGCGTGCAGAACCTCAGCGACAAACCGCTGACCCTGAAGACCGCCGACGGCAAGACCGACGTGGTGCCGAACGTGGCAGCCAAGGGCCGTGGCGAACGTGAAATCAACCCGGTGAAAGTCAGCCTGGCGCTGTACGAAGGTGACAAGAAAGTCGGCGACGTAAAACCAGTCGCCCTGGAACGCGGTGAAGCAGCGGTGCTGTACGTCACCGGCAGCGGCAGCAGCCTGTCGCCAGTCTGGGTAAAACGCCCGGTATCGACTCGCTAATCATTTTTCCTGACTGACGCATATCCCCTGTGGGAGCGAGCTTGCTCGCGAAAGCGGTCTGACATTCAACAGATGTGTCGACTGATACGCCGCCTTCGCGAGCAAGCTCGCTCCCACAATGATCGGGTTGTCAGTTTGGGTACGAGACAAAAACAAGAGTGAAACGACACAGCGTTCGTGCCTCTAACCAATCGATTTTATGGAGTAAACAATATGATTCCGGTGATCTTGTCAGGTGGTAGCGGTTCGCGTCTCTGGCCGCTTTCGCGTAAGCAGTTCCCTAAACAGTTCCTCGCCCTGACCGGCGAACACACTCTATTCCAGCAGACCCTCGAGCGTCTGGTGTTCGAAGGCATGGACACTCCGATCGTGGTCTGCAACAAGGATCACCGCTTCATCGTCAACGAGCAGTTGGCCAATCGTAAACTGGAATGCCAGCGCATCCTCATGGAACCGTTCGGCCGCAACACTGCGCCAGCCGTAGCGCTGACCGCGATGATGCTGGTCAATGAAGGCCGTGACGAATTGATGCTGGTGCTGCCGGCCGACCACGTGTTGGAGGATCAGAAAGCCCTGCAACGCGCCCTCGCCCTCGCCACCGTTGCTGCCGAAAACGGCGAAATGGTCCTGTTCGGCGTGCCGGCGACCAAACCGGAAACCGGTTACGGCTACATCAAATCCACCGGCGACTCGCTGCTGCCCGAAGGCGTCAGCCGCGTTTCGCACTTCGTCGAAAAACCTGACGTCAAACGTGCCACCGAGTACGTCGAATCCGGCGGTTACTACTGGAACAGCGGCATGTTCCTGTTCCGCGCCAGCCGCTTCCTCGAAGAACTGAAAAAACACGATCCGGACATCTACGACACCTGCCTGCTGACCCTCGAACGCAGCCAGCAAGACGCCGACACCATCACCTTCGACGAAGCGACCTTCGCCTGCTGCCCGGACAACTCCATCGACTACTCCGTCATGGAAAAAACCCAGCGCGCCTGCGTCGTGCCGCTGACCGCCGGCTGGAGCGATGTCGGTTGCTGGTCGTCGCTGTGGGAAGTCAACGAGAAAGACGCCAACGGCAACGTCACCAAAGGCGATGTGGTGATTCAGGACAGCAAGAACTGCATGATCCACGGCAACGGCAAACTGGTGTCGGTGATCGGCCTGGAAAACATCGTTGTGGTCGAAACCAAAGACGCGATGATGATTGCGCACAAAGACAAGGTTCAGGGCGTCAAGCAGATGGTCAACACGCTCAATGAGCAGGGCCGCAGCGAAACCCAGAACCACTGCGAAGTCTATCGTCCGTGGGGCTCGTACGACTCGGTGGACATGGGCGGGCGTTTCCAGGTCAAGCACATCTCGGTGAAACCGGGCGCGTGCCTGTCGCTGCAGATGCACCACCACCGCGCCGAACACTGGATCGTGGTCAGCGGCACTGCCGAAGTGACCTGCGATGAAAACGTGTTCCTGCTCTGCGAAAACCAGTCCACCTACATCCCGATCGCCTCGGTGCACCGCCTGCGCAACCCGGGCAAGATCCCGCTGGAAATCATCGAAGTGCAATCGGGTTCGTACCTGGGTGAAGACGATATCGAACGCTTCGAAGATATCTACGGCCGCTCCACCCCGATCGAACGTGGCGTGTCGGTGAAGACCATCGCGCAGTGATCGATCTGCAATAAGAAGCCCTCGTCCAGCCCGCTGCGTCCCCTATCCGCAGTGGGTTGGGCGGGGGCTTTTTTTGTTCGAACTCTGTGTCGTCTGAACCGGCCTCTTCGCGAGCAGGCTCGCTCCCACACTTGAAATGCATTCCC
>NZ_JBSVXS010000091.1:0-22985 GCF_054070155.1 Pseudomonas sp. SDT291_1_S447 | reverse complement strand
GCCTGAGCCTGAGCGTCACTGAGGCCACGGCCAAGGTGCGTGAAGGGGTCAACCTCGCCGCCGCGTTGCGCGTGGAGAATGTGTTCCCGCCGGTGCTGATTCACTTGATCGCCAGCGGTGAGAAAACCGGCTCGTTGCCACCGATGCTTGAGCGCGCGGCACAAACCCTGTCGCGGGATATCGAACGGCGGGCGATGGGCATGACCGCGCTGCTGGAGCCGCTGATGATCGTGGTGATGGGCGGGGTGGTGCTGGTGATTGTGATGGCGGTGTTGTTGCCGATCATTGAGATCAATCAACTGGTCCAGTAGCCGGTTTTGATGGTGTCTGATCGGGCCCCTTCGCGAGCAAGCTCGCTCCCACAGTGTTCGGTGGTGTGAAGTAAATTGCATTAACAACATCAATCCCTGTGGGAGCGAGCTTGCTCGCGAAGAGGCCAGTCGGGGAAATAAATAATCCAGATTTTTTCCCAAGACTTCAGCATCACCCGACCCTCAAAAGAACCATCCTCGGGTTCTCCTTTCTGTCATCTGCAACCACCCGCCAACGCCTCCAGCCCGATTCAGCCAAACCCCCGATCCAGACGCTGCGCGACACCCGACAAACACCCGAGAAAATCCCTTCGGAAACAGCTCTCAGCTCCCGAGGTTTTTTCCTTTATCTGTCACCGGAAACTGCGAATTTCTCAGTGCGACTTAACCAAGGCCAACGCTAGCGAGGGCCCCGGTGAGTCCTCCCAGTGTCATGCAAATCACCCGAAAACCTGTGTTCCCAAACCTAGTTGAAAAGGAGATTCTTCATGTTCAAGCGCACTCTGATCGCAGCCTCACTGACCGTCGCCGCTCTGGCATCCGCCCAGGCCATGGCCGTAACCGGTGGTGGCGCTTCACTGCCTGCCGCTCTGTACAAAGGTTCTGCCAACAGCATCCTGCCTGCCAACTTCAGCTACGCCGTAACCGGTAGCGGCATCGGCAAAAGTGCTTTCCTCTCCAACACCGCTTCGCAATTCGGCACCACCGGCACTGTGCACTTCGCTGCCAGCGATTCGATTCTCAACGCTACGGAACTCAGCAACTACACCGCCAACTTCGGTACTTCCTACGGCCCGCTGATTCAGTTGCCATCGGTTGCCACCTCGGTAGCGATCCCTTACAAAAAGACTGGCAACACCACCCTCAACCTGACCAGCGCGCAACTGTGCGACGCCTTGTCCGGTGCCAAGACCACTTGGGGTGAACTGCTCAACAACGACGCCAAAACCGACCCGACCCTGATCCGCGTGGTCTATCGCACGGCTTCCAGCGGCACCACTGAAATTCTCACTCGTCACCTGAACTCGGTGTGCCCTGGCCAGTTCGCCGTCAACACTACCTTTACCAGCGCTCGTCTGGGTGGCTCTCCGCTGCCGGGCAACTGGGTAGGTGTGGTCAACACGGCTGACGTCGCTACCGCCGTGAACGCTGTAAACGGTTCGATCGGTTATGTCGGTCCGGACGGTGTGAACGCGTCGAGCAACGCCGTAGTGGCGCGCATCAACGGTGTTCAGCCTACCAGCGCCAACGTCAATGCTGCCCTGTCATCGGCTGCTCTGCCAGCCACTCCATCCAACCCGGCGCAGTGGGTACCGGTCGTAGCCAACCCAGGGACCGGCTATGCCATGGCGGCCTACACCAACTTCATCTTCGGCCAGTGCTACAAGGACGCCGCTGTTGCCGCTGACGTGAAGGCCTTCCTGACCCAGCACTACAGCACTCCAGGCAACGCTGTTGCTACCGCTGCCCACGGCTTCATTCCGGTTCCAACCAACTGGAAAAACGCTGTGACCGCCAACTTCATCACCAACTCCTCCGGCAACAACCTGGACATCAACAACGCCAGCGTCTGCAACGGCGTGGGTCGTCCTTTGTAAGTCCTGCTACACGCACAATGAAATGGCAGCAGCCTTAGGGCTGCTGCCATTTTTTTTGGCCGATTTACACCTCAATCATGAAGTTTGTGTGACATCCGTTCGGTCGTGGCCCTCGCCAACAGCCTATGTCGTAACAGCAGGTTTTTGCTGGCCTGCAGCTTCGTGTGGCAATCAAAAAGGATCTCGTAGTGATGCTCGCTCGCCCATCCCGTCGCAATATCCCCGGCCAGACTTTCAGGCGTGACGTTGCCGATCCGGCGCTGTGGTTGCTCAAGCCCCTGGCGCACGCGGTGGCATTGTGTCTGGTAGCCGGCAGTGCCGAGGCGGCGACCGCGTTCAGCTCTGGCTGGTTCGCGGCCAAGGGCGCTGCGCAACAAGCCGCGGCCGCCCGGCCCGGTGCGGCTGGTTTGCCGGGGATGACGCCACCCTTGGCGCAGCAGCAAAAAGCCAACCAGCAACTGCAACGCTCGTTGCAGACCCTCAACAACACCGTGGCGGCCATTGCCGCACAGCAGGCGGCTCAGGCTGCCGGGCGCGCGGTGGCCTTGGGCAGTCTGCAGACCGTTCCGGACGGGCTGGGCGAGGGCGGCCTCAAGGTCGACAACAGCCTGACTCAGGGTTGGCTGAACGCCAAAGGCCCGCAGCAGACGCAAGCCGATGGCAAGACCAACGTGAAGATCGAGCAGACGGCCGACAAGGCCATTCTCAACTGGGAGACCTTCAACGTCGGGCGAAATACCACAGTCGAATTTGCTCAGCAGTCGAATTGGGCCGTGCTCAACCGTGTCAACGATCCGAACGCACGCGCCAGTCAGATCCAGGGCCAGATCAAGGGCGACGGCACGGTGATGCTGATCAACCGCAACGGCATCGTGTTCAGCGGCAGCAGCCAGGTCAATGTGCGCAACCTGGTGGCCGCCGCCGCCAATATCACCGACATCCAGTTCCGGGATCGTGGTCTGTATTTCGACAGCAACGGCAGCCAGCCGACGTTCAGCGATGCCGCCGGCAAGGTGCTGGTGGAGCGCGGTGCGCTGATTGAAACCCACAAGCCCGTCGTCTCGACCGACGCCGGTGGCTATACGCTGTTGCTCGGCAAAGACGTTGTCAATGACGGCACCCTCAACACCGCCAAAGGCCAGACCGTGCTGGGTGCCGGTGATCGTTTTTACATCCGCAAAGGCTCAGGCACAGAAGGCAACACGTTTTCGACAACCTTTGGCAACGAAGTCACGCCCGGCTTCAAGGCTGGCGAGATTGGCGGCCGGGTCAGCAACAGCGGGTTGATTCAGGCTGCCACGGGTGACATCACCCTGACCGGGCATGAAGTGGAGCAGGGCGGCGTGTTGCTGAGCAGCACCTCGGTCGCCACTCGCGGGACCATTCACCTGCTCAATCCGGCGAGTGACACGAGCGGCAGCGTCACCCTGGCGCCCGGCAGTGTCACGGCGGTCATGCTCGACAGCAGCGACCTGACGGCGCTGGACAGTCAGCATCAGGCGGCCCTGAGCGGGGTCAACCTCAATAACAGGATTCGCGGCGATCAGTCGCGTATCGATCTCCAGAGCGGCGGCAGTGTCGAATTCCAGAACGGTTCGATCACCCTGGCCACCGGGGGGCAGGTCGCTGTCACCGCGCAGCGTCGCAGCCTGGTTGGCGAAGGCGCGGTGATCGACGTTGCCGGCGCTGTCGGCGTCAAGGTGGCGATGGAATCGAACAACATCAAGATCAACGTGCAGGGCAACGAGCAGCGCGATGCGTCGGTCAATCGCGAGAACGGCGCGCTCAATAGTAGCGATGTCTGGGTCGATGTGCGTGAACTGGTCTACGTGCCGGCCGGCACCAATGGCTATGCGACGGACCGTTGGTACACCGCGGGTGGCCTGCTGGAAGTCGGCGGTTATCTGGGCACCCAGGGGCATGGCATCGGCGAGTGGATGGCGCAGGGCGGCACAGTGAGTTTTGCCGGCAACGACGTGGTCACGCGTAAAGGATCACTGATCAACCTGTCCGGCGGCACCCTCGATGTGCAAAGCGGCGAGATTCGACAGAGCTGGCTGCGCGGTGCAGACGGTCGTCTTTATGAAGTCTCGCGTGCGCCGGGGGATCAGCTCTACAACGGTTTGTACAAGGGCTACGAGGATCACAGTGAGCGGTGGGGCCAGACCCGCACGTTCTACAACCCGCTGATTGCACCGTCCAGTCGTACAGAGTCGGGTTACACCGTGGGTCGCGATGCCGGGCAACTGGTGGTCAGCACTGGAAACGCGGTGCTGGACGGGCAACTGCTGGGTGAGGTTTTCCAGGGTGAACGACAGACTCAGGCGCCGCGTGCGGTCATCGACGGTTATGAGCAGAGCCAGACTGCGCTGGCACGGCGCGCGCAGTTGATTGTCGGCAGTTATCTGCCGAGCTATCAGGCGGCGTCCGGCGGATTGCGCTACACCCTCAATCCGCTGCTGGATCAGGTTCTGATCGGCGGCGAACGGCGGGACGAGGAATTCACCGGGGATCTGAACGGCGCCGTCGCGCAAGACCGTCAGGGCAAGTTGTTTCTCGACGCCGGCCAGCTCAATGGCTTTGATCTCGGCGCACTGAAGATTTCGGCGCTTGAGCGGATTGAAGTCAACGACGCGCTCAAGGTAGACACCGGGGGTGACATCACGCTGTACGCACCGGATGTCCGTGTTGCGGCCGATCTGACGGCGCGCGGCGGCAGTCTGAATCTGGGCAACGTGCTGAACCAGCTGCGCAGCAGCACCCTTGACGACATGCTGATTGCTGCACCGGCGGGTGAACCGGTGCAGGTGACAATCGCCAGGGATGTACGCCTCGACACCCGTGGTCTCTGGAGCAATCTGCGTACCGATCCGGACGATGTGGCAAGTCTCGGATACCTGAACGGAGGCCGGGTCTCGATCCGCAGCAGTGGCGATATCGATGTGGCGACGGGCAGCTTGATCGATGTGTCGTCCGGTGGTGCGATTCTGGCCAATGGCAAGACCCGGGGCGGCAAGGGTGGCGACGTGAGTCTTGAGTCCAGCGCGATTTCTGCGCTGGGCGATTCGCATCTGACGATGGCCGGCGACATTCTCGGTCATGGCGTGACGGGCGGCGGTACGCTCGCTATTCAGGCCAATCGGGTGCGGATCGGTGCGTCCGCAGACACGCTGCCCGAACATGCCTTGCAGCTGACGCCCGAGTTGTTCGACAACGGTTTCTCTGCCTACCGGGTTACCGGTCTGAACGGTCTGGAGGTGACGGCGGGCACACAAATCGATGTGACGATGCCGGTCTACCGTTTTGCCGACACAACGCTGAATCCGGTCAGCGGGGTCGACCCGAGCCAGGCGATGGAGCGGTGGACACCCACGCTTTATCAGGAAGACCCGCTCAAGGGCGTACTCAGTCAGCGCGCCGGTGCGAGTCTGGCGCTGCAAGCCGGCTCGAGTGAACTCGACCGGTTCGACACCGCCAGCACCCTGACGCTGGGACGCGGATCGCGCATCACGGTCGATCCCGGACAACGGATCAATCTGCGCGGGACCGGGCAGATCACCCTGGAAGGCGAACTGCAGGCCTGGGGCGGAACCCTGGATATACGTCAGCAACAGTTCGGCTCGATCGACGTTGCCACTTCACAGCAACAAGCCGACAGCAAGGCGCACAACCGCTCGATCTGGATCGGCGAGCAGGCGCTGCTGGACGTCGCGGGGCGTGCCCACACGGCGGTCGATGCGTCGGGTCGGGTCTACGGTCAGGTCGACAAGGGCGGCAGCATTATCATCGGCGGCGAAATCGATCCCAAGCGTGCGACGGCGACGGCGGCCGATGCATTTCTGATTGTGCGCGAAGGTGCACGTCTGGATGCCTCCGGGACGCAGGCCGTGCTGGACATCTCCGGGCAGGGTCCGACCCGCGTTGCCTCGGATGGCGGACGTATCAGCCTGAGTTCGTATAACGGCCTGTGGATCAATGGTCAATTGCGCGCCGCTTCAGGTGGCAGCGGTGCTGCCGGCGGACGGCTGGAGGTAGCTCTGGAGACCCCGCTGTACGCTACGCAGAAGGCGGGTGCCGAGGTTCTGCGAGCTCGGGAAATCGTCATTGGTCACGGACCGGGCGATGCAGTGTTGCCCGTGGACCTCAAGCCCGGTGACGCCGCGAACACTCTTCGTTACGGGCATGCCCGCCTGAGCACCGATACGTTGATGTCGGGCGGATTCGACAATCTGAGCGTGTTCAGCAACGGCCTCTTGTCATTTGACGGCGACGTCGACCTGCACATGAATCAGAGTCTGAATCTCTATGCTGGGGCCTTGTCCCTGGCGCAGACTTCCAGCGACTCGACGCGGGTCAATCTATCAGCGCCTTCGGTGCGGCTGTCCGGTGTGGGGACTTATTACGGTGTGGTGGGCACCATTCGTCCCCGGGTCCTGAACAGTCCGACTGCGCAAGTTTCGCCGGCGCAGTTCAACGTCAATGCCAACGTACTGGATATTGCCAACAGCCTGTCGTTCGGCGCGCAAGGGTCGATCTTGCAGAACAACGACGCCCCGGTTGAAGTCAGCCGTCGCGGCTTTGACCAGGTATCGCTGACCAGCACCGGGGACGTGCGGTTTCTTGCGCCCACCAGTGGCCAGGTGAAGTCAGAGTTGTGGACACCGGGGGACCTGAATCTGCGCGCCGCGCAGATCTACCCTGCGAGCGGGGTCTCGGCCGAAGTCCGGGTCGGCTATCAGAGTCAGAGTTCTCTCGCCGATACCCATCGGACATTGCGCATCACTGGCCAGGGTCCGGCGCCGACAGCGCTGCCGTACTCGGTGTTTGGCACGCTGGCGATGAGCGCCAGCCGGATCGATCAGGGCGGTGTTCTGCGTGCGCCTCTGGGCGTCATCAGTCTGGGTGATCTGCTGACCAAAACCCAGGAACTGCGCCTGCTGCCCGGGAGTACGACGTCGGTCAGTGCGGCCGGTCTGGTGATGCCTTATGGCGGCACCACCGACGGTATCGAATACCTTTACAACGGCGCGCCGATCATATTGAAAGGCATCAGTGGCGACAGCGCCGGGGTGAGCCTGCGCTCGCAGTACGTGGATGTGCAGTCCGGCGCGTTGATCGACCTGTCGGGCGGCGGAGATTTGCGCGGTGCCGGGTTTGTCTCCGGTCGCGGTGGCTCCACCGATGCGCGGTTCAGTCCACTGGTGCGTAATGCCAGCGATGGAACGTTCAGTCTGCCGGGGCTGGCCAGCAACCCGGTGTACGCCATTGTCCCGGGCGATCAGAGTGCCTACGCACCGATACTGGGGGAAGCGGGAGCGGTCGATCCGCGCATCGGTCAGCAGATCACCCTGGGCAGCGGCGTGCCAGGGTTGGCGGCAGGCACTTATACATTGTTGCCTTCCACCTTCACGTTGCTGCCGGGCGCGTTCCGGGTGGAAGTGAACGGCCAGGCCGCCCCGGGCGCCACCAACGGCGCGGTTGCAATGCGCAACGGCTCGTGGACAAGCAGTGCGCGGATGTCGATTGCCAATACCGGTGTGCGGGACAACCTCGCCAGCCAGGTCATCGTGACATCGGCGGATGTGTTGCGGCGTTACTCGCAATACAACGAAACCACTCTGGAGCAGTTCATCGTCAGCGATGCGGCGCGCCGGGGTGTTCCGCGTGCGCTGGCGCCCATGGACGCTAAAGCGCTTAACCTGTTTGTCATCGCGGGGGGCAAGCAGGATACCGCACTGGACTTCAACGGCCGGATCGCCTTCGCAGCCGCCAAGGGAGGCGTGGCCGGGACGGCGGTGATTCGTGGCGGCAGTGGCGACAGCTTTGAGATTCTCGCCACCGGGCAGTCAGCCACGAAAGGCTTTGCCGGCGTCTCGCTGAATGCCGATACGCTCAACCGGCTGGGCGCTTCTCGTCTGGCGATCGGTGCGACCCCGACGGTGAATTACGGCACGGCCGGTAACATCGTCAGTTTCACGGGCAGTACCTACAACATCACCTTGCGTGAAGGTGCGCTGCTTTCAGCACCCGAAGTGCTGCTCTGGACCAACAGTGGGGACGGTGCCATCACGGTCGAGGCCGGTGCCGGCGTCAACTCTCTGGGACGCGGCGAGGTGCCGTACGACTCCTTGAGCGGTTTCGTCTATCAGCCCGGCGCCGCGAGTCTGCTGGTGGTGTCCAACGGCTGGACGAATGTGCTGGCGCCAGAGGTCAACGTCAGCACTGCGTCTGGCAGCATCCGCATCGGTACCTGCGATCGCCAGGCATGCGCCAATCCGGCGATGCTTTATTCGAATGGCAGCATTACCGCGGCCACCAACAATCAGTTCGAACTGGCCGAAGCGGTGCGTTTCGGCACCCGTCACCTGGCATTGGCTGTGGGTGCGGTCAACATCGGTACCACTGAAACACTGGCGGCGGTCGGTCGCCTGCCTGCCGGCCTGACGTTGAATCAGGGCGTGCTGGACCGGTTGCTGCGCGGCGATACTCAGTTTGCTGCGCCAGCCCTGGAAACGCTCAGCCTGACCACTCGCGACGCGTTCAACTTCTACGGCAGCGTCGCGCTGGACACTCTGGATCCTCAGACCGGGCGCAGCAGGTTGCAGAATCTGATGATCACGACCCCGGCCATCTACGGCCTGGGGGATACGAGCGACGTGGCGACCATCCGCACGGCCAACCTGATCTGGAACGGCACCACTCAGGCGCCCGGGGCCGTGGCCAGCGGCGGTGCGGGCACCGGGCACGGCACGCTGAACATCGAGGCTCAGCGCATCGATTTTGGCTACGGCCCTTATTCCCAACCCAACGGCCTGGATCAGAACGCTCGTCTTGCGCTGGGCTTTGCCAACGTCAACCTCAACGCCAGTGACCGCATTACCGCCAACCACAAGGGCAGCCTCGCGGTTTATGAAACGCAGGGGGCTTACGACCCGATCAAGGGTTATCTCTACAGCGGCGGCAACCTGAACCTGCGCACACCTCTGCTGACCGGGGAGGGCGGCTCGGTGAATGCGCTCAAGGCCGGCGGCAGTCTGGTATTGAGCGGGCCGACCGGGGTGGCGCCCGCCGATGCACTGGGTGCCGAACTGACGCTGGAGGGGCGTAATGTGGTGCTCGACGGCCGGATTGCGCTGGCCAGCGGCAAATTGCAGGTCAAGGCCGAGGGCGATCTGACCCTGACGAGCGGGGCTACCCTAGACTTGGCGGGCCGCACCCTGCCATTCAACGATATCAATCAGTACAGCTGGGGCGGCGACGTGGCGTTGTACAGCCGCGACGGCAATATTCGTCAGGCGGCCGGCTCGCGCATCGATCTGTCAGCGCAGAACAATCAGGCCGGCAATCTGAGTGTCGTGGCACTGTCAGACACCGCGGGCGAGGTCGATCTGCAAGGCGAAATCCGTGGCAGCAGTACAGGGCATTACGATGCCGGCGGCACGTGGGTACCCTACAAATCCGCTGGCGTGGACATACGCGCGCAACACCTGGGTGGAGCGCTGAATGAACAGTTTGCTGCGCTCAACCAACGCTTGAACGCCGGGCAAGTCTTCGGCAGTCGCAGCTTCCAGTTCAAACAGGGCGACCTGGTGATCGGCGATGGCCTCAAGGCGGGCGAGGTCTCGGTATCGGTGGACAACGGCAGCCTGACGGTGAACGGCCTGGTCGATGCCAGCGGCGAACGTGTCGGCAATATTCGCCTGTCGGCCGCCCATGGCCTGAATGTGGCGGGCGGCGCGGTACTGGATGCTCACGGTCGGGTACTGCGGGTCGACAGTTACGGCAAGATTATCGACGCGCCCAACCGGGCCATGGTCGAGCTCAGCTCCGGCGACGGCCTGCTGACCCTCGCTCCCGGTGCACGGATAGACCTGCGCCATGGCACGGACGCGGCAGTCGGCACCCTGGCGGGTCAGAATGACGGTCGCCTGCGCGGCACACTGGAACTGAACGCACCGCGACTGGGCGCCGATGACATCGCCATCGATGCCCGTGGCGCGTTGATCATCCAGGGTGCGCGGTCCATCGGGCTCAATGCCGTGCGCCGCTATACCGATGCCGCCGACGGGGTAGATCCGGCGGCCAGCGGTCGGCCTTATCAAATCATCGACCAGGCTTACCTGAACCGCATCCACGGTGACAACGACCTGTTCATCAACGCAGCCTTGGGCAACGCTGATCTGTTGCAGCGCAAACTGGCAGGGTTGAACAATGCGGGGTATGCCGATGCCTTCCATTTGCGACCAGGTGTAGAGATTGCGAGTAAAACCGCCGACGGCGATATGGTGGTGCAGGGCGATCTGGACTTGTCCGGCTATCGCTACGCCAGTCTCAACCCGAACACCGGCAGAACTTCGCTCTACGGTTCTGGCGAGGCGGGGAGCCTGGTGATTCGAGCCGGGGGTGACCTGGACATCTACGGCAGCATCAACGATGGCTTCGCGCCGCCACCGGAAACCGTGGACGATGCGGGATGGAAACTGCTGCCGGGCGTCCAGCCGTTTGGCGGCGATCTGATTGTGCCGGGGGCGGGCGTGACGCTGGCCGAGGGCACGTTGTTCCCAGCGGGCGTCAAGCTGAACTATGACTTGCCGATCCAGGCCGCCGTCCTCGCCAGCGGTACGCTGTTGCCCACCGAGGGCGTGCTCGCCGACCCCTACACGTTGCCGGCCGGCACCGTGTTGAGCGCAGCCGTACACGATGCCTCCGGTAACCTGCTGTATGGCGCCGGAACGCTGCTCAATGACAGTGTGATATTGCCGGCCGGCAGCCGCCTGGGCGCCGGGACCCGACTCGCTCAGGCTACCGGGATGCAGGCCATGCTCTGGCCAAAAGGCGTGCCGCTGCCCAGTGTTCTGGATGACCAACAGCGTGCGGTGGGGGCGAAGTTGAGTGGGTCGCTGGCGCTGCTGCGCGGCTCCCTGATTCCGTCCATGACCGATGTGGTGCTGGCTGCCGACACACCCTTTATCGAACTTCGTTCATTGAACGGTACACGCCAGGGCGCGAACTGGGCGATCGCGAGCATGTTGCCGTCGGGCAGCGCATCGTGGTCGATGCGGATAGTTGCAGGTGCCGACCTGGAAGCCGCTGACAGTCGTGTGGTGAAACCCGTCACCAGTGGCGGTGACTTACGGCTGGCAGACACTCACCTCGGGATTATCGTCACCGAGAAAAAGCTCGACAGCACCTGGTCGGCGGATAACCCGTTGGGGTATCCGGCGGGCAGCGTCGTCAGCGATGAGGACAGTTTCTGGTGCGATCTGATTCCCGGGGTCTGTCTCCCACCGGCCAAGTTCCTGTGGGCGGATGGCAACATGATGGGCATACCCGCCGGAACCCCGGTCAGTGACGACGATCTGTTCTGGTGCGACATCGATCCGGGGAACTGCCTGGCCAACAAGGGCGGGATAACCGCCAATCCCCACTCGCAGATGTTCAGCGTGCTGCGCACCGGTACTGGCGATCTGGATTTGATGGCTGCGGGCAATCTGCGCATGGACTCACCGTTCGGCGTTTATACGGCGGGCACTCAGTCCAGCGATGTCGATTCACGTTTCAACCAGGCCCGCGGCCGCCTGTCTGACGATGGATCGGTACTGGGCAGCGCCGGCAGCGCTTACGAAAAATGGGTCAATGGCGGTTCAGAAAGCCTGTATCAGGCGTGGTATCCGCAGATGGGCGGCAACCTGACGATCGGTGCCGGTGGTTCGGTGTCGGGGGACACGCTCGGGCGGCGCAGCTACGCAATGAACGCGCCACTGCGTGAACAGGTCCCCAGCGTTGCTGTGGGCAACTGGCTCTGGCGTCAGGGCGACGCAAAGGCGGATCTGCCTACGGCCTGGTGGATCAACTTCGGCAGCTACGCCACGCAGCCCTTGCCGGACCAGAGCACCGACACCGGGTCGTACCTGGTCGGGTTCACCGGCTTCGGCACGTTGGGCGGCGGCAATATCAGCCTGCGCGCTGGCGCGGATGCAGGCATGCTCAGGGCCATAGGCGATCAGTTGCTTAACCCCCGCAGTCAGGGACTGATCGTGGCAGTGGGCAGCACCGGCCGCGTTGGCGCTGACGGTAGCCTGCAGTTGACCGGCGGTGGCGACATGGACATTCGTCTTGGCGGCATGCTCAATCCGTCATTGCAGGCGAGGTCGGGGCAGAACGGCACGACACCGCCGCGACACGACCTTCAAGGCGCCCTGATCAATCTACGGGGTGCGGCACAGCTGACCGGCGCTGCTGCGGGTGCGATCAACCTGCAATATGGCGTCGAGCAATTCCAGCAGGACGCCCGGGAAACCAGAGCCTACGATTTGTTCAGTGCCAGCACCGGAGCGGCCGGCGGTGGCGTGGTCTTGATACCGGGTGATTCGGGGATGCGCATCAGCACACGCGGCGACCTGGTGATAGGGGGCGCGGCGGATCCGGGTCGGGTCAGGCTGCAGAACTCCACGCCGTTCACCACTGACAATGGCGAGGTCCATGCGGGTGGTGGACTGAGCGGCTTCTCGTTGTGGACCGGGCACACGGCCATCGATCTGTTTTCCGCCGGAGGCAATCTCACACCGAGCACACAGATGGCTGAAGTCATCACGACGTCGTCTCAAACCGTAAGTGGAATGAACAGCTCGCCGACTGATGGTCGCTTTGTATACCCCTCGATTCTTCGGGCCGTTGCAGGCCAGGGTTCCATCTATGCGGGACCGTCGGCCGCTTTCGGTGCATCAAGCAATCTGTTTCCGGCGGTGGGGTACTCGTTATTGCTGGCGCCTTCGACAAACGGGCAACTGTCGTTGCTGGCCGGTGACTCCATCTACGCCGGCGGTTATGCGATCAATCAGTCCGGCGCGAGCCCGGCAGCCATTGCGACCCCCTTTGCGCCTGCCTTCTCGGGATACGGAGCCAGCGCGAACGTGCCGTTGGTCAGCAACTACAGCCCCGATGGTGTGATCCCGAAGGGAAACCTGCGTTATCCGCTGTTTGCCTTTGGCGCCGACACCTTCTCGGGGTTAAGCGATGTACAGGGCCCGGCGCGTTTCTATGCCTTGACTGGTGATCTGGTCGGTTTACGCAGCGGCGAAACGCTGAGTTTTTCCCCGTCCGCTCGTACCTGGTATGAAGCGGCGGGGCCGGTGTGGATGATGGCCGGTCGCGATATCGTCGCGTCCGGTACTTTCCTGGGGCAGCCGACAATCGCGCCGAATGAGGAATTGGGCGGAACCCGACAAAACGTCAGTTCGACCGGCAACCTGTTCATTCACAACGACCCGCGGGATGTCTCGCGCGTATCTGCCGGGCGCGACATTCTCTACAGCAGCTTCGATATCGCCGGCCCGGGCCTTTTGGATGTCAATGCCGGGCGCAACATCCTGATGGAGAATCAGGCCGCTATTACCAGCCTCGGACCGATCACGGCGGGAGACAGCCGATCGGGGGCAAGCATCGTGTTGCAGGCCGGCGCAGGAGTGCAGGGGCCGGACTACACGCGATTCATTGCGCGTTACCTTAACGCGCAGAACCTGGCCGATCCGAACGCTTCCCTCAACGGGCAACCGGGCAAAGTGGTCAAGACCTACCTGGACGAGTTGCAGAGCTGGCTGACCCTCGGCTACGGCTTCAGCGGCAGCGAAGAACAGGCGCAAGCCCTCTTCGCCGCACTGCCGAGTACCGAACAGGCGATCTTCGCCCGCCAGGTGTACTTCGCCGAACTGCGTGCCGGCGGCCTCGAATACAACGACGTCGATGGCCCGCGCACTGGCAGTTATCTACGCGGTCGCAACGCGATTGCGGCGCTGTTCCCGACCAGCGATGTGGCGGGTAATTCGATCCGTTACGACGGCGATATCACGATGTACGGCGGGGCAGGGGTCAAGACCCTGTTCGGCGGCGACATCCAGATGCTTACGCCGGGCGGCGGTCAGGTGTTCGGCATCGAAGGCGCGGCGCCACCGTCGACAGCGGGGATCATCACTCAGGGTTCGGGCAACATTCAGCTCTATTCGCAGGGCAGCATTTTGCTCGGCCAGAGCCGGATCATGACCACGTTCGGCGGTTCGATTCTCGGCTGGTCGGCCGAGGGCGATATCAACGCCGGTCGTGGCTCGAAAACCACCGTGGTCTACACCCCACCGAAACGCGTCTACGACAGCTGGGGCAACGTGACCTTGTCGCCGTCGGTGCCGAGCACCGGCGCGGGGATTGCCACGCTCAACCCGATCGCCGAAGTGGCACCGGGCGACATCGACCTGATCGCGCCGCTGGGCACGATTGATGCGGGCGAGGCGGGGATTCGTGTCTCGGGCAACGTCAACATCGCCGCGCTGACGGTGGTCAACGCCGCCAACATCTCGGTGCAGGGCAAGGCGACCGGTGTGCCGGTAGTGTCGGCGGTGAATACCGGGGCGATTACTTCGGCCAGTTCGGCGGCGTCGTCAGCCACGCAAGCGGCGGAAGACGTGGCGCGTCAGCAGCAAGCAGCGTCGCGGCAGAATCAGGCGTCGGTGTTCACCGTGCAGGTGTTGAGTTTCGGCAACGAACAACTCGCACCTTCACGTGATGGTGCCAGCCGTGCACCGACCCCGGGTTACAACCCGAACAGCCCGGTGCAGGTGTTGGGCGCCGGGGCGCTGGATGATCAGGCGAAACAGCAGTTGACCGAGGAGGAGCGTGGGCAACTGACGCTGTAAAAGACTCTCGTGTAGAACGTTTGGGCGGCCGGTTGGTCGCCCTTTTTTTATATTTATGAGGTTCGTGGGTATTGTTGTCGGGTGTGGACTAACGTCAGGATTTTGATGCGCCCGTTCACTCGATAGACCAGCAGATAGTTTGAATTGACCACCATTTCCCGAGTGCCTGGCACTCGGCCGGACCTGTAACCAAAGGGAATTGATGAAAGCCTTTGCGTTGCTGCACCCACCTTGCGCTGCAAAGCCGCTGAAGCGTTGGAATTGTGTTGTTCAATGTAATCGATAATGTCAGCCAGATCGTCCAGAGCCTGATCGCTCCATTCAAGCGGCAGCGAGTCGATTCTTGCGTTTCTCTTCTAATAATTGGTCGAGCCGCACCATGGCTTCCTCATGGGGAATGCCCGGGCGAGGATCATCCAGTGCAGCCTGCACCTTGGCACGAAACCAGCGATCGTAGCTCTCTGCCTCTTCTTCGGATTCGAACTCAGAATAAAACGGGGAAAGCAATATGCTCATATGACCTCCGTGATCAATTTCAAGCAGTCTAAGGCGGGAACGGCCCATTGTCGTCACTGGCTGACGATGCTTCCCATGAGCCCTTGAGGAGCCATGGGATAACGGAGCCCAGTATCTGCAAGCACACCCTTTAAATCTGCCAGACGTTTCCCTCTGTTGTCCGGTAATCTCGACCGCCGCTGTAGGCGTATTCCACCCATGCGGTTTTCAGGTTTTCAGGCTACAAATCCAGGTGCGCTTTCCTACAAATGCACTCAGAACGCATAGGGAATACTCACCTTCGCCCACAACATTTCCCCCTCCGGCCGGTTCTCCACATCAAATTCCTTGGCCCAGCGAATCTCCGCACTGGCGTACTTGAGAAAGGTGAAGTGCAGCGCCGGGCCAATCGCGAAGACCTGGCCGCGCACGCCGTCATCGACGTCCTGCCCGGCAAACTGCACGGTGTGACCGAACTGTTTGTCGTCGGTGGTTTGCTTGAGGTAGTAACCGTTGATGCCGAGCATCAGGTCGTCGGTGATCTTGTAGCTGGCCGAATAATCGAAGTGGAAGATCTGCCCGGACTTGTAGTCGGTGTCTTTGTTTTTCTCGTTGAAGCTGTAGGTGGTCTTCATCGAGACTTCGGTGCGCTCAGTCGGCAGCCAGGTGAACGAGAACAACGGTTTGTAGGTGTAGAAATTGTTGCTGGTGTTGGCCAGTCGATCGACGCTGTATTCGCCGGTGGGCACGGTGACTTCCACGGCGGCACCGAGGGTCAGGTGCTTGCCCATGTCCCACAGAATGATCGGTGCGAAGGTGGTATCGCCCATGCCTTCGCGGGTGTCGCTCAAGCCGAACACCGAGACTTCCTGCTTCAGCCAGGGCTGGGCGATGTAGCCGGCCAAGCGTCCGCCGAAGATGCGCACCGGGCTTAAATAATCGAGGCGCGGGATCACCGCGGTGGACTCGATTTCGACATTCGGCACCTTGCCGCCGAACGAGCTGATGTTGAGCTTTCGCGCCTTGTAGTGGTTGTAGTAGAGGTTGAACGCAACCATGTTCTCCGGAAGGCTGTCGACTTCCAGCGGCAGCATGAAGAAACCGTCGGTGCCGGTGCCGATGTTGTCGACCCCGGCTTCGGTGGCCAGCGCCGGTACGGTCACGGCGCAACCCAGCAAGGAAAAGGCCAGGCGCAGGGGCAATGTCGCGCGGTTCGGGTGCATATCCGTCCTCATTATTATTGTGTTTTGGGCGCAACGCCGGCACGCAGTACGCCCGGCACTATAGAAATAAGCGCTTGGCGCCCGGCGGGGCAGGGTATTGGCGGACAGTTAGGGGGACTTCTGCGGACAGTCGGCCAACCCTGTGCTAACTTCCTTCGACATAACCGGTTACAAAAATAACAATCAAGCGTGATCCGGAATGTCAGCCCCCATGAACGTAAAAGTCCAAGACCCGACCTTTGAATTGGCGCTGGTTTCGCCATTTCTTTTGCAAACCCTCGCCGAAGTTGCGCAGAACAAGGGTATCGATCCCCAGAACCTGTGCCGTGGGCTGGGTTTTACCCTTGAGGATCTGCAGGATCCGGCGCAGCGGATTTCTTATCGTCAGGCGGTGGCGATGATTCAGCGCGCACTCAAAGTGCTGCCCAATCAGGGCTTGGGGCTGTGGGTCGGGGCGCAGAATGTACTCGGTACTTTGGGTCTGCTTGGGCATGTGCTGTCGCTGTGCAAGACCTTGCGCGATGCCTTTGCGCTGGGGATTCGTCACCAACACACCTCGGGTGGAATTGTGGTGTCCAGCGTCGATGTGGTCGACGGTCAAGTGCATCTCGATGCCGAGTGCCGCTTGCCGTTCGCCGATGTGCAGGTATTTGCGGTCGAGGAGTTTTTCGCCAGCCTGCTGGTGTATGGCCGCGCACTGGTGGGGGCTGAGTTCAAGGCGATTGCCGTGGAATTCGTGCATGCCGCGCCGGATTATCTGAGCGAATACCAGCGTTTGCTCGGGCCGGAGGTGCGCTTCGGCTGTCTGCACAATCGCATGCTGATCGATGCGCAGTGGCTGGACGTGAATCTGCCCAATCATCATTCGCTGGCGCTGCGTCAGGCCGTTGCGTTGCTGGAACTGGAAGCAGCGCAGGTGCATCAGAAACTCGATCTGATTCAGGCTGTGGAGCGGGCGATTGCCCGGGATCTGAGCAGCGGCAGCCACATTGAAAAGATTGCTGGTGATTTGAATATGAGCAGTCGTACGTTGCGGCGGCGGTTGACTGAGCATGCGCTGACGTTTGAGGCGCTGCTGGAACAGGTGCGCCAGGCGCGCACGCTGAGTCTGTTGGCCAATCCCGATATGCCGATCGAGCGGATTACCGAGGAAGTCGGGTACAGCGATGTGCGCAGTTTTCGCCGGGCGTTCAAGCGCTGGACGGGGTTGAGTCCGAGTGCCTGGCGTAATGACGCCAACCCTCACCCCAGCCCTCTCCCGGAGGGAGAGGGGGCCGACCGGAGTGTCTTGCGTCATGCATCGACCTGAAAGATCTGTGTCGATTTTGGATTCACAGGTGCACGCTCAATTCGTCTCACCTCGATCATTCCCTCACCCCAGCCCTCTCCCGGCGGGAGAGGGAGCCGACCGGGGCGTCTTGCGAGTTACATCGACCTGAAAGATCTGTGTCGATTATGGATTCACAGGTGCACGCTCAATTCGGTGTCTCACCTCGATCATTCCCTCAGCCCAGCCCTCTCCCGGAGGGAGAGGGCCGACCGGAGTGTCTTTTGTCATACATCGACCTGAAAGATTTATGTCGATTATGGATTCGGTACAGCACGTTCAAGTCGGTGCAGATCCTCAAGATCCCCCAATCAGTTCCCTCTCCCTCCGGGAGAGGGCTAGGGTGAGGGGCTTTTGACTCCCGCCAAACCCACACAAACCCTCCGGCCACAGGTAAACTCCCGCGCACTTTCCCAAGGAGTTCACATGAGTTACTACCAGCCGGGCATTCTCGCCACCCCAGTTCCTGCGCAAGCACGTCACCTGTTTTTCGCCCTTGAGTCGGTGGAAGCGCTGCCGCAGGCGATCGACAACCTGATCAATCAGGTAGACGGCCAGTCGGCGGTGGTCGGTTTCGGCGAATCCCTGGCCAAGGCCCTCAACGTGCAGATCGACGGCCTGCGCAGCTTCCCGGCCATGACTGGCGTTGGCGTCGAAAACCCGTCGACCCAACACGCGCTGTGGGTCTGGCTGCATGGCGTCGACCGTGGTGACCTGCTCAACCGCTGCAACGCCCTCGAAGCTGTACTGGCCCCGGCCCTGCGCCTGGTAGAAATGCAGGAAGCCTTCCGCCACAAGGACGGCCACGATCTGACTGGCTATGAAGACGGCACCGAAAACCCGCACGACGAAGCCGCCATCGCTGCCGCTCTGCAAAGTGCAGGCACTGACGGCATGATCGGCGGCAGCTTCGCCGCGATCCAGCAGTGGCAGCACGACCTCAAGGGTTTCCACAAGCTTTCGGCCGACGACAAAGACAACATCATGGGCCGTCGCCTCAGTGACAACGAAGAGATCGACGACGCGCCAATCTCCGCCCACGTCAAACGCACCGCGCAGGAAAGCTTCGCGCCGGAAGCGTTCGTTGTGCGCCGCTCGATGCCGTGGATCGAAGGTGATCGCGCCGGCCTGATGTTCCTCGCTTTCGGTTTCTCGCTGGATGCCTTCGAAACGCAACTGCGCCGTATGAGCGGTCTGGAAGACGGCATCACCGATGGCCTGTATCGCATCAGCCGACCGATTACTGGCGGCTACTACTGGTGCCCGCCGCTGAAGGACGGTCACCTCGATTTGCGCGCTTTGCGCATTGGCTGATCTTGAAAAAAGGGACTGAAAAATGAACGTGGTGCGCTGGGGTATGATCGGTTGCGGTGATGTCACTGAACGCAAGAGCGGGCCGGCCTTCTACAAGGTGCCCGGTTCGGCCTTGGTGGCGGTGATGGGCCGACGGCTTGAGGCGGTGACTGACTACGCCGCGCGCCATGGCATCGCCCGGGTCTACACCGATGTCGATGCGCTGATCAACGATCCCGAGGTGGACGCGGTGTACATCGCCACGCCACCCGACAGCCACCACGCCTACAGCCTGAAAGTCGCCGCGGCCGGTAAACATTGCTGTGTGGAAAAACCCATGGCGCTGAACGCCGGGCAAAGTCGCGAGATGCAACAGGCGTTTGCCGAGGCCGGTTTGCACCTGTTCGTTGCCTACTACCGTCGCTCATTGCCGCGTTTTGCGCAGGTGCGGCAATGGTTGGAGGAGGGACGCATTGGTGACGTGCGGCACTTGAGCTGGACGCTGACCAAAGCGCCATCGCCGGCAGATCTGGACGGTCGCGACAACTGGCGCACCGATCCGGCGGTAGCCGGTGGCGGGTACTTCGCTGATCTGGCCAGTCATGGCTTTGACCTGTTCCAGTATTTGCTTGGCGACATTGTCGACATCGCCGGTTTCACCGCGCGTCAGGCCGGGTTGTATGCGGCAGAAGACGCGGTCAGCGCCAGTTGGCGTTTCGCGTCAGGCGCGTTGGGCATGGGCTGCTGGAGCTTTGTCGCGGATCGACGTGAGGATCGGGTCGAGATCATCGGCAGCCTTGGGCGGATCAGTTTTTCGGTGTTTGATGAACATCCGGTGCAGTTGCAGGCCGATGAACACATCAGCCTGGAAATCCCCCATCACGAGCACATTCAGTGGCATCACGTGCTGGGCATGAATGCGCATATTCGTGGCGAATCACAACACCCCTCCGTCGCCGAACAAGCGCTCAAGACCGACTGGGTCATGGACCAGATCCTCAAACGCCATTGATCCTCCATGCGTACACCGTCCCCTGTGGGAGCTGGCTTGCCAGCGATAGCGGTGGTTCAGATAGCCAATCAGTTGGCTGACAGGACGCCATCGCTGGCAAGCCAGCTCCCACAGTGAATCGCGTGTGTCCTGCATCTAAGGTTATGCCCAAACAATATTTCTCAACCTTGTCATAACAAATCTAAGATCACGTCATAACTCGTTATAACAAGTGATCCCGTGATGACCGATAAC
Source organism: Pseudomonas sp. SDT291_1_S447 (assembly GCF_054070155.1). Taxonomy (NCBI): domain Bacteria; kingdom Pseudomonadati; phylum Pseudomonadota; class Gammaproteobacteria; order Pseudomonadales; family Pseudomonadaceae; genus Pseudomonas; species Pseudomonas sp. SDT291_1_S447. The sequence goes on along the minus strand of NZ_JBSVXS010000091.1, from coordinate 2,806 downwards.
GTTCTCTCCCTCAGTAGCGTTCCTCTGCACACCCAATTACGCGACGTCCTGCGTGCGCGCATTCTCGACGGCGAATACCCGCAAGACAGCCAGATGCCTTCCGAAAGCGAACTCGGTGCGCTGTTCAAAGTCAGCCGCATCACCGTGCGCCAGGCGCTCGGCGATCTGCAAAAGGAAGGGCTGATCTTCAAGATCCACGGCAAAGGCACCTTCGTCGCCAAGCCGAAAACCTTTCAGAACGTCAGCAGCCTGCAAGGCCTTGCCGAGTCGATGACCGGGCGTGGCTATGAGGTGATCAACCGCCTGCGCAGCTTTAAATTCATCCCGGCTGACAAGCGCGTCGCCGAGCGTTTGCAAGTCGCCGAGGGCGAGATCGTCACGCAAATCAAACGTGTACGGCTGATCAACCGCGAGCCGATCTCGCTGGAAATCACCTACCTTCCCAAAGCCGTCGGCGAGCGCTTGGAGAAGGCCGATCTGGTCACCCGCGACATCTTCCTGATCCTCGAAAACGACTGCGGCATCGCCCTCGGCCACGCCGATCTGGCCATCGACGCGGTGCTGGCTGACAGCGACCTGACCCAGGCGCTGAACGTCGAGCCCGGCTCACCGATCATGCGCATCGAACGCCTGACCCACGACGCGCAAGGCCAGCCGCTGGACTTCGAACACCTTTACTACCGTGGCGATGCGTTCCAGTACCGCCTGCGGATCGACCGGCAAAAAGGGGAGCAGGCATGACCCGCAACGTGCTCGAACAGGAATACGACATCGTCGTCATCGGCGGTGGCACCGCTGGCCCGATGGCGGCAATCAAGGCCAAGGAAAAGAACCGCGACTTGCGCGTGTTGCTGGTCGACAAGGCCAACGTCAAACGCAGCGGCGCCATCAGCATGGGCATGGACGGCCTGAACAACGCGATCATTCCCGGCCACTCGACACCGGAGCAGTACACCAAGGAAATCACCATCGCCAACGACGGCATCGTCAATCAGGCCGCCGTCTATGCCTACGCGACGCACAGCTTCGAAACCATTGAACAGCTTGATCGCTGGGGCGTGAAGTTCGAGAAAGACGAAACCGGCGATTACGCGGTGAAAAAAGTCCACCACATGGGCGCCTACGTGCTGCCGATGCCTGAAGGGCACGACATCAAAAAGGTCCTTTATCGGCAGTTGAAACGTGCGCGGGTGAGCATCACCAATCGCCTTGTCTGCACGCGGTTGCTGACCGACGAGGAAGGCGCCGTCAACGGTGTGATGGGCTTCGACTGCCGCACCGCTGACTTCCATGTGATCAAGGCCAAAGCGGTGATTCTCGCCTGTGGCGCGGCCGGGCGTCTCGGTTTGCCGTCGTCCGGCTATCTGATGGGCACCTACGAAAACCCGACCAATGCCGGCGACGGCTACGCGATGGCCTATCACGCCGGCGCCGAACTGGCCAACCTCGAGTGCTTCCAGATCAACCCGCTGATCAAGGATTACAACGGCCCGGCCTGCGCCTACGTCACCGGCCCGCTGGGTGGCTACACCGCGAACAACAAGGGCGAACGCTTCATCGAGTGCGACTACTGGAGCGGGCAGATGATGTGGGAGTTTCATCAGGAACTGGAGAGCGGCAACGGCCCGGTGTTCCTCAAACTCGATCACCTGGCCGAGGAAACCATCCAGAACATCGAGGAAATCCTGCACAGCAACGAGCGGCCGAGTCGCGGTCAGTTTCACGCCAATCGTGGCACCGACTACCGCACGCAGATGGTCGAAATGCATATCTCCGAAATCGGTTTTTGCAGCGGCCACTCGGCGTCTGGTGTGTGGGTCAACGAGCGTGCCGAGACGTCGGTGAAAGGCTTGTATTCGGCGGGTGACATGGCCGCTGTGCCGCACAACTACATGCTTGGCGCGTTCACGTATGGCTGGTTCGCTGGGCACAACGCCGCCGACTTTGTCGCCGGTCGCGAGTTTTCTGCGCTGGATAACGAGCAGATCGAGAAGGAGAAGGCCCGGGTCTACGCACCGCTGGATCGTGAACACGGTCTGCCGCCGGCCCAGGTCGAATACAAGCTGCGGCGCTTCGTCAACGACTACCTGCAACCGCCAAAAGTGACCAAAAAAATGCAGATTGGCCTGCAACGCTTCAGCGACATCGAACGCGATCTCGAGCAGATGAAGGCCAACAACGCCCACGAACTGATGCGCGCGATGGAAACCAGCGTTATTCGCGACTGCGCCGAAATGGCCGCGCGCGCCTCGTTGTTCCGCGCCGAAAGCCGCTGGGGTCTGTACCACTATCGTGTCGACCATCCGCAGCGCAACGACAGCGAGTGGTTCTGCCATTGCCACCTGAAGAAGGGCGATGACGGCCAGATGACCAGTTTCAAGAAAGCCGTCGAGCCTTACATCATTCCGCTCGATGCTGAAGAAATGCAGGCCTACGACCGCTTGCGGGTCGGCGCTTTCGCCGCTTGATGCACTACTAAAAGAGAGTCCGAACCATGGCCTATCAAGCTCAGGAAATCTTCTTCCGCTCCAACGCGCCCGTCACCGTGGACGAGGATAAATGTATCGCCGAAAAGGGCTGCACCGTGTGCGTGGATGTCTGCCCGATGGACTTGCTGGCGATCAATCCGGCAACGCAGAAGGCCTACATGGCGTTCGACGAATGCTGGTACTGCATGCCGTGCGAGAAGGATTGCCCGACGGGCGCCGTCAAGGTCGAGATCCCCTATCTCCTGCGTTGAAACCCGATCCCCTGTAGGAGTGAGCCTGCTCGCGATAGCGGTGGGTCAGGCAACACATCGACATCT